>NZ_JAWDID010000006.1:0-157338 GCF_032464875.1 Allobosea rubneri | reverse complement strand
CGTCAGGACGCGGCGCGTGCGGAAGCGGCCCGCCGGCAGCCGGACGCAGCTCCGGCCAAGTCCGGCTGGCTCTCCGACCTGCTCAACCGGGCCTCGCGCGACGAGCGTGCACCGGAAACCTCGAAGCCGACCGCCCACAGCATCGAGAAGCTCGACTCGCTCTCGGTCGACATCGCCCGGATGATCGACCATGACGCGGCCGTCGAGCTCTGGGATCGCTACAAGCGCGGCGAGCGCAACGTCTTCACGCGCCGCCTCTACACACTGCAGGGCCAGCAGACCTTCGACGAGATCCGGCGCAAATACCGCCGCGACGCCGAGTTCAAGGAGACCGTCGACCGCTATATCGAGGAGTTCGAGCGCCTGCTCGGCGAGGCGGCCAAGGATGACCGCGACTCGATGGTGGCCAAGACCTACCTGACCTCGGAGACCGGCAAGGTCTACACCATGCTGGCCCATGCCAGCGGGCGCTTCGAGTAAGCGCCCCCTCCTTCCGGACCAACAAGATCGAGGGCCGCCCGTCAGGGCGGCCTTTTCCTTGCCGGCGGCTAGCGCAGGCGGCGCGCGGGCGCCGTCCCTTTGCGAAGCCCGCAGCCCCGCCTATCTACGAGCAATGAGCAGGATCGCTTTCGACAACTCCTACGCGCGGCTCCCCCCGCGCTTCTTCGCATCGGTCGAGCCGACAGCCGTCAGCGCGCCGCGCCTCGTCAAGCTCAACGAGGCGCTGGCGACAGAGCTCGGCCTCGATCCGGCCTGGCTCAGCAGCCCACAGGGCGTTGCGACGCTGGCCGGCAACAGCCTCGTCGAGGGCGCGATGCCGATCGCGACCGCCTATGCCGGACACCAGTTCGGCGGCTTCAACCCGCAGCTCGGCGACGGCCGCGCCATCCTGCTCGGCGAGGTGGTCGACCGCGCGGGCCGCCGTCGCGACATCCAGCTCAAGGGCGCGGGCCCGACCCCGTTCTCGCGCCGGGGAGACGGCCGGGCCGCGCTCGGGCCGGTTCTGCGCGAGTACATCGTCGGCGAGGCGATGGCGGCGCTCGGCATCCCGACGACGCGGGCGCTCGCCGCTGTGCGGACCGGGGACTGGGTCAGGCGGGAGCGGATGCTACCCGGCGCCATCCTGACGCGCGTCGCCGCCAGCCATATCAGGATCGGCACCTTCCAGTTCTTCGCGGCGCGCGGCGATGTCGAGGGGTTGCGCGTGCTCGCGGACCACGCGATTGCCCGGCATTATCCGGACTGCGCCGGCAGCGATGCGCCCTATCTTTGCCTGCTCGAGGCCGTCATCGCGGCGCAGGCCGCACTTGTCGGGCAATGGCTGCTGATCGGCTTCATCCACGGCGTCATGAACACCGACAACATGTCGATCGCCGGAGAGACCATCGATTACGGGCCGTGCGCCTTCATGGACAGCTATGATGCGGGCACGGTGTTCAGCTCGATCGACGAGCATGGCCGCTACGCCTACGGCAACCAGTCGGCGATCGCGCGCTGGAACCTGACCCGCCTCGCCGAGGCGCTGCTGCCCCTGCTGGCTGAGGACGTCGATCAGGCGATCCCGATCGCGCAGGCGGCGCTCGACCGCTTCGAGCCCCTGTTCCAGAGCGGGCTCGTCGCCGGCTTCCGCCGCAAGCTCGGCCTCGCCACGGAGGAGCCCGAGGACATCGAGCTGATCAGGACGCTGCTGGAAACGATGCAGCGCGGGAAGGCCGACTTCACGCTGACCTTCCGGCGTCTGAGCCAGGACGCGACGTCTCTTGCCGATGGCGAAGCTTGCCGTCACCTGTTCGCTAACCCCGCCGAATTCGATGGCTGGGAAAGCCGCTGGCGCCAGCGGCTGGAGAAGGACACGCTCTCGGCCGAGGCGCGGCGGGCGGCGATGCGCGCCGTCAATCCGCTCTTCATCCCGCGCAATCACCGTATCGAAGCGGTGATCCGGGCTGCCGAGGAACGGGACGACCTCGCACCTTTCGAGGAACTGCTGTCCGTGCTGGCAAAGCCCTATGAGGAGCAGCCGGGGCGCGAGAGCTATGCCTTGCCGCCGGCCGCCCATGAGCGCGTGCTGGCGACCTTCTGCGGTACCTAGAGCAGCGCCGCGCCCCGAAGCGCGGAAGTGCTCTATCCCTTTGATTTACCGTACCTTCTTCACGCGAACAGGCACCCGCCTCGGCCGACGACGTTCCGGCTTCGCTACGCGCCGGAGGCGGCTCAATCTCGCGGCAGGAGGCCGGCGCGCAGCAGGTCCTTGGGACGCCCGAAGCTCTCGACGATGGCGCGGAGCTCGCCGCGTTTGGGAACGTGGAGCTCAACGCCGCCGATCTGGACGGCCTGCCGCGTCGCAGGAACAACCGCGCGCCAGGCATCTCCGGAGCGGACTGCGAAACCCGCCATGAACTCGACGGGAAGCGGAGCACCACCCCAGGCCAGATAGAGCTCGGAGCGAAACCGGGGATGCGGCGCGGGAGCGCGGAGTTCGAGACCGAGATGGCGCGCGATGCGCCTGGCATCCGCGGCGCTGGTCAGGACATCGACGTCGGCGACGTCGCCGACGCGCCCGCCATGCAGGGCAATGGCGGCGCTGGCGATGATCCACCACGGCTCCCGCGCGACAGCCAGGATATCGGCGGCGGCGACGAGCGTGTCGTGCAGGGCTCCGGGCAAGGCGATATGCGCCGCCCCGGACATCGGCCTCAGCCGCGCCCGGCCCAGCGCACGATATCGATCAGCACCTGCGACAGCGCCTTGTCGAGGGCATGCGCCGCTGCGGCGCCATCGACGGCACCGGCCGGAACGCGCGCCGAGAACAGCTTGGCGCGCTGGATCTTGCCGGTGCGGTCGCCGACCAGTTTGGCGGTGATCTCGACCACGGCCTGACCGCTGGCGGCCTCGATATTGAAGCTGCGGATGTCGGTGTTGAGCTGGACGTCGGGCACCATACGCTCGCCCGGCCGGCTGACCGAGGCGATCCGGCTGCCATTCTCGAAGGTCTGGATCAGCCGGGTCTGGACCAGCCGCGGCACCCGGTCGGCCCATTGCGCGCTGCCGAGGAAGGAGAGCGCGCCGGCCGAATCCTTGACGATGAGCCGGTCGGAATCGAGCGCCTGCACCGTGGTCGGCTCGGCAACGACGAGGGCCGCCTGCGAGCCGCCGACGCGGCCGAAGTCACGCGGTGCCGAGAGGTCGAAGGTCGTCGGCGTCGGGCCGCCGCCGCAGCCGGCCAGCAGCAGGGCGACCGCGATCGCGCCGGAAGCGGCACGCGCGCGAGCGGAAAGCGACGAAAGCGGGCTGGGCATCAGCATCGAACTAGCGCGATCCACCATATTGGGGAAGCGGCGGGCGACCGCCGAAGATGAACTGCTGGGGATTACGCTCGAAGCTGCGCAAAGTTCGGTTCACTTCGGAGAGAGTCCGCTTGCCGTCGGATGCCAACGTTTCCAGATCGCGCAGGCCGGGGCCGGTGAAGCGGTTGATCCCGGTGGTGATCTCGGCCGTGCGCTTGTCGAGATTGTCGGCGAGGACGCGAATCGACTTTGCGGCATTACCGACCTCGGCGAGAGCACCCTGCCCGTCCTCGGCATTGAGGAAGGACTGCGCCGCCTTGAGGACGCCCTCGACCTGATCGGCGGCGCGATTGAGCTTCTCGGTGATCGAGGCGACGTCGCTGACCACCTTCGAGACATCGTTGCTGGAGCCGCCGAGCGCCGCGGTGAACTTGTCGATGTTGTTGATGATGTTGGATATCTTCTGGTCGTCGACCGAGCGGACGACTTCCGTCAGCTCCTCGCTGAGCACGCCGAGCTTCTGGGTCAGCGGCGAGATCGTCTCGGCGATCTGCCCGAAGCTCGCCATCAGCTTGTCGATGCCGTCGGCGTTGTTGCCGAGCGCCGCCGAGAACTTCTCGACATTGCGGACGGTCGCGGTGATCGAGCCGGCGTTCTCCTTGATCAGCCCGTCGAGGCTGCCGAGCACTTCGTCGGCCTTCTGCGCGACGTTGCGCACGGATTCGATGATGTCCTGGAACTCCGAGCGCTCGGCGTAGATCGTCGGCAGCTTCTCATCGGGTTTCACCTCGAGCATCGGCGCATTCGGCTCGCCGCCGATCAGCTGCAGAGCCACCACACCTGCCAGCCCTTGCGCTTCGATGCGCGCCCTCGTGTCTTTTCGGAGCGGCGTCGTGTTCTCGACCTCGATCACCCCGTAGATGCGGCTCGGATCGTCCGGCTGGAGGCCGATCTGCTTGACCTCGCCGACGCGAAGGCCGTTGAAGAGCACGCTCGAGCCTCGTGCCAGCCCGGTCACCGAGCCGGTGAAGATCACCCGGACGTCCTGCTTGCGGCCGGTGCCGCCACTACCGAACCAATAGACGAACCCGAACATCGCCGCGATCACCGCGAGCGTGAACAAACCGACCAGAGCATAGTTGGCGCGAGACTCCATGATGCTCCGTCAGGTCCTCAGATTGTCTTTCGGCAATCGGGCCCGGGCCCGCTCGCCACCGAAATAGGCTTTCAGCCAGGGATGGTCGGAGGCCAGCATGTCAGCGAGCGAACCAACGGCGATGACACGCTTGTCCGCCAGGGCGGCTATTCTGTCGCACGCAACGAAGAGACTGTCCAAATCATGCGTTACCATGAACACGGTCAGTCCCAAAGTCTGCTTCAGCGTCATGATCAGTTCGTCGAAATCCGCCGCGCCGATCGGGTCGAGCCCGGATGTCGGCTCGTCTAGGAAGACGATCTCGGGATCGAGGGCGAGCGCACGGGCGAGCGCCGCGCGCTTGATCATGCCGCCCGAGAGCTCCGAAGGCGCCTTGTCTGCGGCGTCCGGCGGCAGGCCGACCATCTCGATCTTGAGCATGGCAAGCTCATCAAGCAGGCGCGGCGAGAGCTTCAGATATTCGCGCATCGGCAACTGGATGTTCTGCTTGACGCTGAGCGCCGAGAACAAGGCGCCATGCTGGAACATCACGCCGAAGCGCCGCTCGAGCGTCCGGTGCGCCCGCTGGTCGAGCTTGTCGACATCCTCGCCGAAGACCTCGATCGTTCCGCGCTGCTTGCGCACCAGGCCGAGGATGGTGCGGGTCAGCACCGACTTGCCCTGGCCGGAGCCACCGACGAAGCCGAGGATCTCACCGCGCATCACGTCGAGGTCGAGCCCGTCCATGATGACCTTCTCGCCGAACGCGACCTTGAGGTTGCGCACGCGGATGACGGCATCGGCCTCACCGGGAGAAGCATCCTTCGCCGGGGTCGCCGACATTGCCAGATCGCTCTGCATCGCGGCTGCCTGCCCTCTCAGAACCGGATCGAGGCGAAGAACATGGCGAAAAGCCCGTCGACGACGATGACCATGAAGATCGCCTTCACCACCGAGGCCGTGACCTGACGCCCGAGCGATTCGGCGGAGCCCTTGACCGCGAGGCCCTCGATCGAGGCGATCAGGCCGATCACGAACGCCATGAACGGGGCCTTGATGAGGCCGACCGCGAAATGCTGCCAGGTGATCACGGATTTCAGCCGGGCGAGGAAAGTGTCGAGGCCGATGCCGCCATAGAGCCAGGCGACGAGCCCGGCCCCGACCAGCCCCGACATCGCCGAGATGAAGGTCAGGATCGGCAGCGAGATCATCAGGGCGAGGATGCGCGGCACGACCAGGACCTCGATCGGCTCCAGGCCCATGACCCGCAGCGCGTCGATCTCCTCGCGCATCTTCATCGAGCCGATTTCGGCGGTGAAGGCCGAGCCAGAGCGGCCGGCGACCATGATCGAGGTCAGGAGCACGGCGAGCTCGCGCAGGATCAGGATGCCCGTCAGATTGACGACGAAGACCGCGGCGCCGAACTGCTGCAGCTGGAAGATGCCCTGCTGCGCGACGATGCAGCCGACCAGGAACGAGATCAGGATGATGATCGGCGCGCCGCTGAAGGCGATCAGCTCGATCTGGTTGATCAGGGACGGCCCCCGGAACTTGCGCGGCCCGAACAGCGCTCCGACGCAGGCGATCATCACCTCGCCGAGGAAGACCGCACCACCGACCAGGTCGCGACCGAAATTGGTGACCGCCTTGCCGATGTTGACGAGCACGGTGACAAGGCCGGTCGGTCGTGCCGGCGGCTCGTACTCGGTGGCGCGCAGATTGACCTCGCGCAGCAGCACGCCGTGCTCGGGGCGGCGGCTCGCCAGCTCGACCCCGGCGCCTGCTGCCTCGCCGTCCTCCTTGAGGCGGGCGAGGAGATAGGCGCCGAGCGTGTCGAGGCGCCCG
The DNA here is from genome assembly GCF_032464875.1 of Allobosea rubneri. Lineage (NCBI taxonomy): Bacteria > Pseudomonadati > Pseudomonadota > Alphaproteobacteria > Hyphomicrobiales > Alloboseaceae > Allobosea > Allobosea rubneri. Next base: position 151,074 of record NZ_JAWDID010000006.1, on the reverse strand, counting down.
ATAGACGAAAGGTCGAGCCGCGCCTGCCGGACGGCGGCGACGCGCGCTGCCATTTCAGCGATCAGCTCTTCGAGACGCGGCGCGCGATCGGCGCTCCAGCTGCCAGCCAGGGCAACCGCCAATACGCCGTCATCATCGCGATAGATCGCCTGCGGTTCAGCGTCGTCGACGGCAGCCATGAGGGTTTGCGCGCCCTTTGCGATCGAATCTGTCACCCCCGGCCTGTATCGCTGCGCAACCTTGCAATGGCAAGCGTCGCCAGCCCGGCACCAATCAGCGCGACCGGAACCATGGCAAGGAAGACACCGGGACCGAGCAACCGGTAGAGATAGCCGGAGAGCACCGTCAGCGAGCCCATTGCGAGCGCGCCTACCGCCACCAGCCGGCCCTGCGCCGCAGCCCGGCGTGTCTCCGGGGCCAGGGCCGAGACCGCGGCGAGCGCGCCGAGATGAGCGCAGGCGAAGCTGACACCGTGCAGCAACTGAAGCCCGACCGTAGCGGAAAAGCCGGGATCGAGCGCCATGGCGCCGAAGCGCAGCGCAGCCGCCAGAGCGGCAACGATGATCCAGCGCAGGCCACCGGCACCGCGCGCGGCGATACTCCCGACGAACAGGAAGACGCCGATCTCGGCGACGACGGCAATCGCCCAGAGAAAGCCGATCCTTTCGTCGCTGAAGCCGAGGCTACGCCAGTGCAGCGAGCCGAAGGCATAAAGGGCGGCATGGGTGGCGTTGACGCAGGCCGCGGCCGTCACCGCCAGCCAGAAAGTGGTCGAGAAGCCGCGGACCGCCGCGCCCTGTTCGCCTGCTGGCGCGGCCGTGGCCGGAGGCGGCGGCGCCTGCAAGGCCGCGAGCGCCGCCATCAGACTGCAGCCGGCCAGCACCAGCGGGATCGGCCAGGCGCCGTGGCGCGCGACGAGGTAGCCACCGGCGATGTTGCCGAGGACGAAGGTGACCGAGCCCCAGAGCCGGACCCTGCCATAGTCGCGCAAACGGCCGGCGCGAACCTGTGTCGTCGTCAGGATGTCGGCGAGCGGCACGACTCCCGAGAGTGCGACCGCCGCGAGCGTGGTCACGAGCGCGATCGGGACGAGCGTATCGAGCCTGGAGAGCCCGAAATAGGCCGCGGCCGCGCAAGCGTTCAGCAAGGCCAGCAGCAGCACCGGCGGGATATGCCGATCGGCGAGACCGGTGATCCAGGATGCCGCCAGCACACGAACCAGGATCGGAGTCGCCAGAACGTAGCCGATATCGACGTCGCTCAGCCCCTTCGAACCGAGCCAGATCGGAAAGAACGGCAGATAGAAGCCGATGCCGACGAAATTCAGCCCGTGCATCAGCGACAGGCGCGCGGCAAGCCAGCGGCTGGGGCCCGACCCGGATGATGAGGAGGAGGACATGCCCTTGGCAGCGATTTCTTAAAGAATCACCAGCAGATTGCCGGATGGGCATCTTCGATCGGCCAGACGCGATTTGACCAGCCCGTGGAGAGCAGCCTTGCCATGAGCGACGCGCGTTCGCTGACCCCGCTGAGCGAGATGGACTACGCCGCCATCGCCGATGCGGTGATGGAAACCTCGCGTGGCCGGTGGTTCCTCGCCGAATATGCCAAGCGCAACCGGCAGGCCGACACCGAACAGGTGCTTTCCGCCATAGCAAGGCTCGAAGGGCTTTTCGCAGCACCGAAGCCGGTCTTCGATGCCGGCATCGGCTTTCCCGAGGCAGCGCGGGCGATCGCCGAGCTGCGCGAGGATCTCGATCGTGCCGGCGTCGGCAACCTGTCGTCGACGCGGCTTTCGGGACGGATTCACGAAGCCGCGTCCAACATCATCGCTGCCGCCGAGGGCATTCAGGAAGCCGCCTGGACGCTGCGCGAAAGCGGCGCCGCCCCGGACATCTGCGACCGGCTCGACCGCCGCGCGACCGAAATCTACAGCGCTACCGCGACCGTCGAAGCTTCTGCCGACCAGATCGAGAAGATGGCCGACACCGTCGCCATGCTCGATTCGAGCCTGCGCGCCGTCGTCGACGGCGCGAGCTTCGCGCTGGAGTCGTCCGCCGCGCCGGCGCAGGCCGATCCGCCATCCGAACCACGGGTTCAGCCGCTGACGCGGCCCTCGCTGACCGATCCCGGCGATATCGACATCGTCGAGATCGACACCCACAGGCGGGCTCCGCTGGCGCAGGACGGGACATTGTCCGGCAAGGTGCCGGGGCTGCGGCGCTTCGCGGGTCGTCCGATCGTCGACGAGGACATCGTCTTCAGCGATATCGGCTCTCCGGCCGAGGCCGTGCCCGCCAGGCCGGCAGCCAGCTCGGCCCGGCTCGAAATCAGCTATTCCGAGGCGGACCTGCGGGCGATCGATTCACTGCCCACCGAGGAACGGCTCCGGTTCTTCGCCTGAGCGGCGGCCGGTCGATCGCCACAACCCGATCGGACGGAAAGTGGCGCTTGGAGGCGCGGCCGCGGCCACTCAGCTCTCGCGCTTCAGCGCGCTCTCGTGCCAGCGCCGCAGCAGGAGGTGCGAGATCCAGCTCGTCACCAGGAAGATCGCGACGCCGGTCAGCGAGATCATGATCAGTGCCGCGAAGACGCGCGGGATCTTGAGCTGGTAGCCGGATTCGAGGATGCGATAGGCGAGCCCCGACGCGCTGCCGCCGGTGCCGGCGACGAATTCGGCGACGACCGCACCGATCAGTGCCAGCCCCCCCGAAATCTTCAGACCTGCAAGAAAATACGGCAGGGCCGCCGGTAGCTTGAGATAGCGCAGCGTCTGCCAGCGCGTCGCGCCATGCAGCTTGAAATAGTCGACCAGGTTATGGTCGGCCGAGTTCAGCCCGAGGATGGTGTTGGAGAGGATCGGGAAGAAGGCGACGATCCAGGCGCAGATCAGCAGGGACAGGTCGATATCGCCGGCCCAGATGATGATCAGCGGCGCGATCGCGACGATCGGCGTCACCTGCAGGATCACCGCATAGGGCAAGAGCGCCATCTCCAGCCATTTCGACTGGGTGAACAGCACGGCGAGCGTGACGCCGAAGAACACCGCCGCTGCCAGCGCCATGAAGGTGATGCGCAGCGTGACCCAAAGCGAGGCCGAGAGCGTCGCCCAGTCGGCGATCAGCGTCTGGCCGATCAGCAGTGGCCCGGGCAGGACATAGGACGGAACCTCGTTCCAGCGCACCAGGAATTCCCAGAGCCCGAGCGCAAGGGCGCCGATGCAGAGCGGCGCCAGCAGGCGCGGCCAGGCGCTGACTGGCAAACCGAGCAGATGCGGCTCCCGGTCGACGACCGGGCGGGCCTCGGCATCGGTGCCGTCATGGGCGGGGGTAGCTGTGGCAGGGGCGCTCATGAGCCGATCGCCTCCTTGAGCCGGCCGGAAGCAAGCCGGCAGAGGCTGGCATAGTCGGCCGAGGTACGGAACAGATCGTCGCGCGGATAGGGCGCGTCGACCGCAAAATCGGCCATGACGCGGCCGGGGCGCGCCGCCATCACGACGATGCGCTGCGAAAGATAGACCGACTCGAACACCGAGTGGGTGACGAAGACCGCGGTGAAGCGCTCCTTCCACCAGAGCTGGAGCAGGTCGTCGTTGAGGCGGTGGCGGGTGATCTCGTCGAGCGCGGCGAAGGGCTCGTCCATCAGCAGGATCTTCGGCCGCATCACCAGCGCACGCGCGATCGAGACGCGCATCTTCATGCCGCCGGACAATTCGCGCGGATAGGACTTCTCGAAGCCTTTCAGGCCGACCAGCGCCAGCATCTCGGCGGCGCGCTCGGCGGCCTCGCGCTTCGGCACATGCTTCAGCGTCAGCGGCAGCATGACGTTGCTCAGGGCGTTGGCCCAGGGCATCAGCGTCGGATCCTGGAAGACGAAGCCGAGATCGGGGCGTCCCCCCGACGCGCCATCGGAGGCCGCACCGTTCCACTCGATCGTGCCCGTGCTCGGGTTGGCGAGGCCGGCGATCATGCGCAGCAGGGTCGACTTGCCGCAGCCCGACGGGCCAAGCAGGCTGATGAACTCGCCGGCGCCGAGGTCGAGATCGACATCGCGCACGGCGAGCGTGCCGTTGGCGAACTGCTTCGAGACCCGGCGGACGCTGACCAGGGGGCTCGCGCCACTCGTCGCTGTCGCCGGGGATGTGCTCAGATAGGCCGTGTCCAAAGCCTGATAGTCCAATCGGTAAGGGCTTGTTTGGAATGGCGATAACCCGGATGAGCCGCGACGCAAAGCGCGCTGCGGTCATGCCGGGCTGTCATCCCCAGAAGGTTCCCCCCGCTCCGGCCTGCGACCGTCGCAGCGGCGGAACCCGGAGGCTATGGCGATCAGGCCTTGCCGACGCCCTTGTTGACGAATTCCAGGCTGTAGGCCTTGCGGAAGTCGACGCCGGCCGGGAGGACCCCGGCCTGGGTCATGCTGTTGTAGAAGCGCTCCCAGCGCGCATCGGTCATCGCGCCGATGCCGAGGGTGAGCGCGTCGCCGGACAGCACGATGCCGTTATCGCTCATCGCCTTGAGGGCGTAGTCGAGCTTTTCCTGGTCGATATCGGGATTGTCCTTGAGTATCCGGGCATTGGCCGCGGCGATGCCCGGCCCGCCCTTCATGTACTCGGCCCAGCCTTCCAGCGAGGCGGTAACGAAGCGCTGAACCAGGTCCTTCTTCTCGTCGACCATCTTCTTCGAGATGGTGATGGTGGTGTTGTAGTTCTCGAAGCCGGCATCGGCGAGGAGATGCACCACCGGCTCGACGCCGGCCTTACGGATGGCGAAGGGCTCGGAGGAGAGGAAGCCCTGCTGCGAGAGCTTCTTGTCCGCGAGGAAGGGCGCCATGTTGAAGGTGTAGGGCCTGACCTGCTCGTCGCGATAGCCGAACTTCAGCTTCAGGAAGGGCCAGAAGGCCACCCTGCCCTGCGCGCCGATCAGGATCGGCTTGTCCTTCAGGGCGGCGAGCGAATCATTGCCCTGGCCAGGATGCGAGATCAGGACCTGCGGGTCCTTCTGGAAGATCGAGGCGATGCAGAGGAAGGGAATGCCCTCCTGCGCGAAATGCAGCGCTTCCAGCGAATTGCCCATGATCATATCGACGCGCCCGCCGAGCAGGAGCTGGGTCGGGTTCTGCTGCGGGCCGCCCGGGCGGATGTCGACGTCGAGCCCGTACTTCTTGTAGATGCCGTTGGCCGCGGCGAGATAGAAGCCGCCATGCTCTCCCTGGGCGCGCCAGTTGGTCTGGTAGCTGACCTTGTCCAGCGTCTGCGCGTTGACGCGCGCACCGGGAACCGGGATCAGCACCGAAGCGGCCGAACCACCGATCAGACCGAGCGCGGCGCGCCGATCCAGGCGATACTTCATCGTCATGTCTGAAATCCCTTCCGCAACTGACCAGGATGGCGGCTCGCGGCGGGCGACGCACGAGCGCTGGGCGGCGACCGGCGGAGAATGCCTTCAGCCCGGCCGGCACACAAGCGCCAGACAGCGGCTCCGACAGCGCTTGTCCATGCATGACGCCGCCTGAACCGGCGCGATCCACAGCTAAGCCGCGTGCCTTGCCTCCCCGGCGTGCGCGAAGGCGGGTTCCCGCGCGGGGTTTGCGATGTAGAAGACAGCGACGGGACCTGACACCGGCCTAGCAAGGACCAGACGAGATGAGCGCGCGCTTCTGGGGCGATCTGAAGACCACCGATTTCCAGGGGCTCTCGCCCGACTCCACCATCGCCGTGCTGCCGCTGGCAGCGATCGAGCAGCACGGCCCGCACCTGCCCGTCTCGGTCGACACCACCGTGATGAATGCGATGCTGGCGCTGGCGATGCCGCAGGTTCCGGCCGAGCTCGACGTGCTGGTGCTGCCGACGCTGGCGATCTGCAAGTCGAACGAGCACCTGCATTCGCCGGGCACGCTCACCCTCTCCTGGGAAAGCGCGATCCGCAGCTGGATCGAGATCGGCGAGAGCGTGAAGCGCGCAGGGCTGCGCAAGCTCGTCCTCGTCACCTCGCATGGCGGCAATGTCGACCCGATGAAGGTCGTCGCCCGCGAATTGCGCGTCGGCCACGGCATGCTCGCAGTCTCGACCTCCTGGAGCAATTTCGGCCTGCCGCCGGGCGTGTTCGAGCCCATGGACGCGCTGCACGGCATCCATGGCGGCGATGTCGAGACCGCACTGATGCTGCATTTCCGGCCGGACCTCGTCGACATGAGCAAGGCCGGCCGCTTCGAGCCGCTGACGGCCGCGATGGCCGACGAATACAAGTGGCTGCGGCCGACGGGGGCCCACCCCTTCGCCTGGATGGCGCAGGACGTGAACCCGTCCGGCGCCGTCGGCGATGCCAGCCTCGCGACCGCGGCGAAGGGCGAGGCGACGGCTGCCTTCCAGGCCAAGGGCTTCGTCGAGCTGCTCGCCGATGTCGCAAAGTTCCCGCTGGAAAAGCTCCACAACGCAGGGTGAAATCCCGCCTTCACGGGAGGCTGGCTTAGCGAAGCGTCCACCCACACGCGACATCGACCCAGCGCGTCATGCTCGCCCTTGTGGCGAGCATCCACGTCTTGAACACCGGACTTCGCAAAGCAAGACGCGGATGGTCGGGACAGGCCCGACCATGACGGTGGAGGCGCCGCGCCTCAGAGACGGCGGCAACCTCAATCCGGATCGAGCAATCTTGGCCCCGGCCCCTGCTGTCCGAGCTCGTCCCAGGGATTGTGGAGCGGGCAGCTCTTCACCGAGAGGCAGCCGCAGCCGATGCAGTCGGTGAGATGGTCGCGCAGATTGGTCAGGCGCTTGATGCGCCGCTCCAGCTCGACCTTCCATGCCGCGGAAAGCCGGCTCCAGTCCTCGGCCGTCGGGGTGCGCTCCGCCGGCAGGGTCTGGAAGGCCTCGCGGATCGTCTTAAGCGGAATGCCAGTCCGCTGGGCGACCTTGATGATCGCGACCCGGCGCAGCACCTCACGCGCATAGCGGCGCTGGTTTCCGGCGCTGCGGCGGCTGCGGATCAGCCCCTCCGCCTCGTAGAAATGCAGGGCCGAGACGGCAAGGCCGCTGCGGCGCGCCACCTCGCCGACGCTCAGATCCTCGGCAAAAACCTTGCTTGCCTTTGCGGCCATGGCACTTGACCTCAACCTTGGTTGAGGTCTTATACGAAGTGCTCCGCTGGTTCGCCAGCCCAAGGAGCGCCTTCCATGCATCGCCGGCTCACGCCCGCCATCCACCTTGCCGTGATCTACGGCAGCTCACGCGAAGGCCGCCTTTGCGACAAGGTCGCCGGCTGGACGCTGGCCCAGGTCGAGGGCGAAGGCCCGTTCTCGGCCGAAGCGATCGATCCCGCCGTGCACGACCTCGCGGAGGTCAAGACCCGGCTCGGCCGTGCCGACGCCTTCATCGTGGTGACCCCCGAATACAATCGCAGCTTCCCGGCACCGCTGAAGGCGATGATCGACGACACCGGCCCGGAATGGCGCGGCAAGCCGGTCGCCTTCGTCTCCTATGGCGGGGTCTCGGCGGGCCTTCGCGCGGTCGAGCAACTGCGCCTCGTCCTCGCCGAGCAGCACGCCGCGACGATCCGCGACGGCGTCTGCTTCGCCAATGCCTGGAACCAGTTCGACGAGACCGGCCGGCTCGCCGATGCGGAACGGGCCGAGCGGGCGATGGCGACGATGCTCGGACAACTGCACTGGTGGGCGAGCGCCCTGCGCAGCGCCCGCAACAGCGTGCCCTACGGGCAGTTCGCGGCCTGAGCGGCGGCAATCGCCCTAGCCTGGGTCTGCAGAAATCCGAAACGAGCCTAACGCCGCGATGCAGTTTCCTTCACAAATCGGAACTGGTCGCGACGCGGCTTTGGCGGAAGGATCGGCATGGACCGATCCACCTGCCTAGGAACCGCCATGCAGATCCAGCTCCTGCGCAACGCCCTGCTCAAGCTCACCTATGCCGGCCGGACGCTGCTGATCGACCCCGATCTAGGCGCCAAGCACAGCCGGCCTTCCTTCACCGGACGCTCGCAGAATCCGATGGTCGACCTCCCGGAGCCGATCGAGAGCATCCTTGCCGGCGTCGACCAGGTCATCGTCTCGCATCTGCATGCCGACCATTTCGACGCGGTCGCGAAGGAGCGGCTTCCAAAGGAGCTGGCCGTACTCTGCCAGCCAGGCGACGAGGAGACGATCCGGGCCGCGGGCTTCACCAACGTGACCCCGCTCGAGCATTTCCTGCGCCTCGGCCCGATCGTGATCACGCGCCAGCCGGCCCAGCACGGCACGGGCGCCGTGGTCGAGAAGATGGGAAAGGTGATGGGGCTGACCTTCGAGGCACCGGGCGAGCCGACGCTCTACTGGTGCGGCGACAGCGTGCTCTACCCGCCTCTGCGCGACGCAGTCGCGGCGACGGCGCCCGAGGTGATCGTCTCCCATTCCTGCGGCGCGAAATGGGACGACCGGCTGATCGTGATGGACGCGGAACAGACGCTGGAACTCTGCGAGACGCACCCTGCCGCCGTCGTGATCGCAACCCATATGGAGGCGCTCGACCACGCCACCGTCAGCCGCGCGGCGTTGCGGCAGGCGGCGCAGGCGCGCGGAATCGGGGAGGAGCGGCTGCGGATCCCGGCCGATGGCGAGACGATCGAGATCAGGTGCCCGGCGCCCGCGGGCGCCTGAACAGATTTCTTCGTCATCCCGGACGAGCCGCGCCAGCAGCGCCGATCCGGGATGACCGGGCTTGAATCCGGGCTTTCCTCGTCCTCGCCTATTTGGCGTAGATGTCCTTGTAGGTGTCGCGCAGCAGGTTCTTCTGGACCTTGCCCATGGTGTTGCGCGGCAGCTCCGGCACGATGAAGACCTGCTTCGGCAGCTTGAACTTGGCGAGGCGCTGGTCGAGCGCCTTCGAGATCGAAGCCGCGGTGATGTCGGCACCGGACTTCACCACCACGACGGCGGTGACGCCCTCGCCGAAATCCGGGTGCGGGCAGCCGATCACGGCGCTTTCGATCACGCCCGGCATCTCGTCGATCTCGGTTTCGACTTCCTTGGGATAGACGTTGTAGCCGCCGGTGATGATCAGGTCCTTGCCGCGCCCGACGATGTGGACGTAGCCCGCGGGATCGATCTTGCCGAGGTCACCGGTGATGAAGAAGCCGTCCTCGCGGAATTCGGCCTTGGTCTTCTCGGGGTTGCGCCAATAACCCTTGAAGACGTTTGGGCCCTTGACCTCGATCATGCCGATCTCGTCGCGGGCGAGCTCCTTGCCCGTCTCGGGATCGACGACGCGCGCCGAGACCCCCGGCAGCGGAAAGCCGACCGTGCCGGCAACCCTATCACCCGCATAGGGGTTCGAGGTGCTCATATTGGTCTCGGTCATGCCGTAGCGCTCGAGGATGGCGTGGCCGGTGCGCTCGCGCCATTCGCGATGGGTCTCGGCCAGCAGCGGCGCCGAGCCGGAAACGAACAGGCGCATATGGGCCGTTGTGTCCTTGCCGAGGCGCTTGTCCTGAAGCAGGCGGACATAGAAGGTCGGGACGCCCATCATGCAGGTCGCCTGCGGCAGGTACTTCAAGATCTGCTCCGGATCGAACTTCGGCAGCAGGATCATCGAAGCACCGGAGAACAGCACCGTGTTGGTGGCGACGAACAGGCCGTGCGTGTGGAAGATCGGCAGGGCATGCAGCAGCACGTCGTCCTTGCCGAAGCGCCAATAGTCGACCAGCGCCAGCGCGTTGGACGAGAGATTGTCGTGGCTGAGCATCGCTCCCTTGGAGCGGCCGGTCGTGCCCGAGGTGTAGAGGATCGCGGCGAGATCGTCGGCGCCGCGCGCGGCATCGGCGAAGTCGGCGGATGCGGCGGCGGCCTTGTCGAGCAGGCTGCCGGTGCCGACGCCGAGCGTCTCCAGCTTCGCGCCGGCCTTGTCTGCATAGAGCTTCAGCGCCTGCGCCTTGGCGGCATCGCAGACGAAGACGGCCGGCTCGGCATCACCGAGGAAATACTCGATCTCGGCCGGGGTGTAGGCGGTGTTGAGCGGCAGGAAGATGGCGCCGGCACGGACCGAGCCGAGATAGAGCATGAGCGCCTCGATGCTCTTCTCGACCTGGACCGCGACGCGATCGCCTGGCTTGACGCCGAGCGCGACCAGCGCACCGGCGTAACGGCCGGAAGCCGCGACCATATCGGCGTAGCTGAAGACCCGGCCGTCATCGATCAGCGCGAAACGTGCTTCCGGCGCCGGAATCCGCGCCCGGACGAGATCGAAGAGGTGGTTACCCATGAGTGCGGGTCCTTTCAGGCAAGGTCAGTTCGTGATGTTCAGGCGCCGGCCGGGCGCAGGAGCTTCTTCACGGCGGACGAGGCGACGACCGTGCTGCGGCTGGCAAAAGCCTCGTGATTGGCCTCGATATCCGCGAGGTCATAGCGGTAGTTGACCATCACCCCATGCGACTCGCGCAGGCCGCGCTCCGCCAGGTTGCCGCCGACATTGATGCGCTCGAGCCTCGCGCCATTACCGAGATGGAAGCGCGCGACCGGGTCGATCACCCGGCCCGAGCTTGTGCGCGCCCGCAGCATGTACTGCGCCATCATCTGGCCGAGCAGCTTGTCGCGCCTTGCGCGGCCGGCATCGTCGAGCGCCGCGACCTCGGCGGGCTTCGCCATCAGGGAGGCAGCCTCCTCGTTGCCGAGGCCGAGCGCCGCTGGCTCAGCCAGCTCCTTGCCGAGCCAGCGCGCGAAGCCGGGCACGGGCGAGAGGGTCACGAAGACGTCTAGCCCCGGCAATTCGCGCTTCAGATCCTCGGCCACTTGCTTGATCAGGAAATTGCCGAAGGAGATGCCGCGCAGGCCCTCCTGGCAGTTCGAGATCGAGTAGAACACCGCCGTGGTCGCAGCCGAGGCCGGCAGGACCTCGCGCTGCTCGCTGAGCAGATCGTCGATACGCTTGGGTATCTCGCCGGTCAGCGCGACCTCGACGAAGATCAGCGGCTCGTCGACGAGCTGCGGGTGGAAGAAGGCGAAGCAGCGCCGGTCCGCCGGCTCGAGCCGGCGGCGCAGATCGTCCCAGTCCTCGATGGCGTGGACCGCCTCGTAGCGGATGATCTTCTCGAGCACATTGGCGGGGGTGTGCCAGTCGATCCGGCGCAGCACCAGGAAGCCGCGGTTGAACCAGGAGGCGAAGAGATGCCGGAAATCGGCATCGACCACCGACAGTCCCGGCTCGGTCTCCAGCATCTGGAGCAGGCTCTCGCGCATCCGGACCAGCACATGGGTGCCGCCGGGCGCCAGATTGAGCCGGCGGAAGAGTTCCTGCCGGCGCGGCTCGGAGGCGAGGTGCAGCTCCGACACCGCGCTCGCGTCCGGCGTCTCGCGATAGCGCGCGATCGCGGCTTCCAGCCGGTCATGGTCGGGCCCGAAGCGGTCCTGCAGCATCTGGAAGAAGGCGAGCCGGCCGGCTGCGTCGAGCCGCTCCCATTCCTCCAGCACCGCCTGCGCCAGCGCCATGCCCGAGGCCTCGCCGCGCCCCGAGAGCAGATGCTCGCAGAGCTTGGCCAGCGGCTCGCGACGGCCAGACGAAAAGCGCTCGAAATTGATCAGCGCCCGTCCGCGATCAGCGACGCTCGTCAGGAGATCACCGAGAAACGCCATGTCCATGCCTGCCCCCGCTCCGATCTACCCGTATCCTATACGAGTTTCCCGCAGTGCAAACGCGCGCCGCCCTGCCTCAGCGGAGCAGGTCCCAGGCCTTGAGGAAGAAGTCGGGCGCGCCGAAATTGCCCGACTTCAGCGCAACCACCAGCTCGGGACCGTCGACGACGCGGGTCCATGGCACGCCCGGATCGATCTCCGGCCCGATTTCCAGGGTGCGCACATCGAGCCCCTGCACCACGGCACCCGAGGTCTCGCCGCCCGCGACGAGCAGCCGGGAAACGCCGCCCGCGATCAAAAGACGCGCCGTCTCCGCGAAAGCGTGCTCGACGGTCTCGCCGGCCTTCTCGCGGCCGAGCTTGTCCTGGACGGAGGCGACCTCGGCCGGATCGTCGCTCGAATAGACCAGGAAGGGCTTGTCGGCCGGCTGGGCGAGCGCCCAGGCGGCGAGATCCGCCGCCTTCTGCGAGCCGTCGGCCAGGGCGAGCGGATCGACCTTCAGCGCGGGAATGCCGGCAGCGCGGGCCGCAGCGATCTGGCCGCGCGTCGCGGTCGAGCAGCTGCCGGAGATGATGCCGGCGCGCCCGGCCGATGCGGAGAGATGGGTCGCGGTCTCGCGCCACGGCAGCAGCCCCGCCTTGCGGAAGTTCTCGGGCAAGCCCATCGCGATGCCGGAGCCACCGGTGAGCAGGACATGGTCTGAGATCGCCTCGCCGAGCACCATCAGATGGCCGTTGTCGAGCGCATCGGTGACGACATAGCGCACGCCGTCGGCGGCGAGCTCGGCCAGGCGCTTGCGCACCGCGCTCGCCCCCTGCGAGACGGCCGAATACGCGACGAGGCCGACCGGATGCTGCGTCTGCGCGCCCATCAGGCGCATCAGGTTGGAATCGCGCATCGGCGTCAGCGGATGGTCCTTCATCGAGCTTTCATGCAGCGGCACGGCGCCGACGAAGAGGTAACCCTGGAAGATCGAGCGGCCATTGGCCGGAAAGGCCGGGCAGACGATCGCCTGGCTAGCGCCGAGGCGCTGCATCAACGCGTCCGCCACCGGGCCGATATTGCCCTGCGCGGTCGAATCGAAGGTCGAGCAGTACTTGAACAGGATCTGGCGGGCGCCGGCGGCGAGCAGGGCCTCGCAGGCGGCGAGCGAATCGGCGACGGCCTCGGCGACCGGATTGGTACGCGACTTCAGGGCGACGACGACGGCATCCGCCTCGGGAAGTTTCGCCCCTTTTGCCGGCGCGCCGATGACCTGAAGGGTGCGCATGCCGGCGCGGTTCAGCATCAGCGCGACATCGGTCGCCCCGGTCATGTCGTCGGCGATCACACCCAGCAGCATGGTCTTGCGCTTCCTCGTCGGCTCTTCAGGTCGTCGGCTCGTCCGGAGGATCGCCGGACGCGCGCCTGAATAACAGAGTTCCCCCGCGATGCGACAGACCTGACCGCGCCTCAGCCATGCATGCCACGGCAACACCGTGGAATGGCCACTTACTTGCATCCGCCGCCGCCGGCGGGGCAGGATGCATGCAAGCTTGAAAAAAAGCGCGAGGGGTCAGAGCTGTGCTGTTGGCGGCGATGCTATCGACGCGGACCGTGGAATGCGCCACGCTGGTTCCGCGTGGGACCAACTCGCATGGCTGACCGGAACAAGGCCGAACAGGAAACGACAATCCGGCCAGCCCCGGCCGGAGCCCCGGTGCTTGCCGTCGAGGATCTGTCGATCCGCTTCGATGGCCTGCCGGAAGGGCTTTCGCTGGTCGACGGCTTGAGCTTTTCGGTGGAAGCCGGACGCACGCTCTGCCTCGTCGGCGAGTCCGGCTGCGGCAAGAGCCTGGTCTCGCTGGCGATCATGGGCCTGCTCGCCTCCCCTCCGGCACGCATCACCTCCGGCTCCGTTGCGCTGGAGGGCGAGGCGATCCTCGGCGCCCCTGCGGAACGGCTGATGCAGCTGCGCGGCAACCGGATGGCGATGATCTTCCAGGAGCCCATGACGTCGCTGAACCCGGCTTTCACCATTGGCGACCAGCTCGCCGAGGCCGTGCTCTGCCATCATCAGGTGGGCCCCGAGGAAGCCCGCCGACGCGCGATCGAGATGCTGCGCAAGGTCCGAATTCCGGCGCCGGAGGCGCGGATGAACGCCTACCCGCACCAGATGTCGGGCGGCATGCGCCAGCGCGCCATGATCGCCATGGCCCTCGCCAACAGCCCGAAGCTGCTGATCGCGGACGAGCCGACGACGGCGCTCGACGTCACCATCCAGGCACAGATCCTGAAGCTGATCCGCGATCTCCAGAAGGAGGCCGGCACGGCGATGATCCTAGTGACGCATGATCTCGGTGTCGTCGCCGAAGTCGCTGACGAGGTCGCGGTGATGTATGCCGGCCGCATCGTCGAGCAGGGACCTGTCGAGCGGATCTTCGAGGATCCGCAGCATCCCTATACGCTCGGGTTGATGGGCTCGCTGCCCTCTCTCGGGCCGCGCCAGGGCAAGCTCGCGGCCATTCCCGGCGCGGTGCCGCCGCCGGCGCGCTGGCCGCAGAGCTGCCGCTTCGCCTCGCGCTGCCCCTTCGTCGCGCCCGAATGCACCGAGAGCCGCCCGCCGCTGCGGGAATTCGGTGGGGGGCACAGGGCTGCCTGCTTCCGGGCACCGGTCGAGGACCTCGCCATGGTGGCGGCATGAGCGACAGGGGCGCGGAGACGATGGTCGAGGCCGTTGGCCTCACCCGGCATTTCAAGGCGAAGAAGCCTTCGCTCTTCGCCAGGGCGCCGCTGGTCCGGGCGGTCGAGAACGTCTCCTTCAAGGTCCGGCGCGGCGAGACCTTCGCCATCGTCGGCGAATCCGGCTGCGGCAAGTCGACCCTGTCGCGCCTGCTGCTGCGATTGATCGAACCGACCGCGGGCACGATCCGGTTCGAGGACCGGGACATCACCGCCCTTCCCGCCGAAGAGATGCGCCGGCTCAGGCGGCGCATGCAGATGATCTTCCAGGACCCTTATGCCTCGCTCAACCCGCGCATGAGCGTAGGCGAGCTGATCGGCGAGCCGCTGTCCGTCCACGGCATCGCCAACGGCAAGGAGAAGGCGGCGCGCGTCGCCGAACTGCTCGCCAAGGTCGGCCTGCTGCCCGACCATGCCAACCGCTATCCGCACGAATTCTCCGGCGGCCAGCGCCAGCGCATCGGCATCGCCCGGGCGCTCGCCTGTGGCCCGAGCCTGCTGATCGGCGACGAGCCAGTCTCGGCGCTCGACGTCTCGATCCGCGCCCAGGTGATCAACCTGCTCGAGGACCTCAAGGCCGAGTTCGGCCTGACCATCATCCTGGTCGCGCACGACCTCGCAGTGATCCGCCACACCAGCGACCGGGTCGCGGTGATGTATCTCGGCGAGATCGTCGAGCTGGCGGATGCGGCGACATTGTTCTCGCGGCCCCTCCACCCCTACACACGCATGCTGATGGCGGCGATCCCGGTGCCGGACCCGCGCGCCCGCAGCGCCGAGCCGATCACGGAAGGCGACCTGCCGAGCCCGACCGATCCGCCGCCCGGCTGCCTTTTCCATCCGCGCTGCCCGCATGCCCGCGAGCGCTGCCGGCAAGAGCATCCGTCGCTGCGGGACAGCGCCTCCGGCCATGCCGTCGCCTGCCATTTCGCCGAGGAGATCGCTGCCGGTCAGTCCGCTGGCCTGGCGCTACCGCCGGAAAGCCAGAACCGCCGCCGCCGAATCGCGCTGTTCGCCGCAGCGCAGGCCGCAGGAGGCGCGGCACCATCGCAATAGAACGACAACAAGAGGGGACGTTACGATGAAACGCTTCGCATTGCTCGCTTCCGCCGCCCTTATCGGCCTTTCCGCCCTGCCGGCGCTGGCACAGTCGCCCTCGACCCTGCGCATCGGCCTGCAGGAAGATCCGGATGTGCTCGACCCGCACAAGGCGCGCACCTTCGTCGGCCGCATCGTGTTCAAGGGCCTGTGCGACAAGCTCCTCGACATCACGCCCGAGCTGAAGATCGTCCCGCGGCTCGCCACCGAGTGGTCGTTCTCCGCGGACGGGCTGACGCTGACGATGAAGCTGCGCAGCGACGCCAAGTTCCACGATGGCGAGGCCTTCGACGCCGCCGCCGCCAAGGCCAATCTCGAACGGGCGATGACGCTACCCGACTCGCTGCGCAAGTCCGAGCTCGCCTCGATCGAGAGCATCAGCGTGGTCGATCCGACCACCATCGCGATGAAGCTGAAGCGGCCGGACGCGACACTGCTCGCCCAGCTCACCGACCGCGCCGGCATGATGCTCTCGCCGAAGAGCCTTGGCGCCGACATCGGCGCCAAGCCGGTCTGCTCGGGCCCCTACCAGTTCGTCGAGCGCGTCCAGAACGACCGGATCGTGCTCGACAAGTTCAAGGGGCACTGGGAGGCGGCGAACTACCATTTCGACCGGGTGATCTACCGCGCCATCCCCGACACCACGGTCAGGCTCGCGAACCTGCGCGCCGGCGAGCTCGACATGCTGGAGCGCCTCGCGCCGACCGACGTGAAATCGGCGCAGGGCGACAAGACCCTCAAGGTCGCGAGCATGCCCAATCTCGGCTACCAGGGCATCACCATCAACACCAACCATACCGACGCCGCCAACCAGCCGATGGGCAAGGACAAGCGCGTCCGCCAGGCGCTCTCGCTCTCGATCGACCGGAAAGTGCTGAGCCAGGTGGTGTTCGAGGGGCTCTATGCCCCGATCATCCAGCCCTTCCCGCCGACCAGCACCTTCGTCGACGCCAAGCTGCCGGTGCCCGAGCGCGACGTCGCCAAGGCCAAGGCGCTGCTCAAGGAGGCCGGCCACAGCAAGGTCTCGGTCGAGCTCTTCGTCACCAACAACCCCGTCGACGCGCAGCTCGGCCAGGTCATCCAGGCGATGGCGCAGGAGGTCGGCATCGACATCCAGATCCGCTCGACCGAGTTCGCCAGCCAGCTGCGCGACCAGCAGCAGGGCAAGTTCCAGATGAGCCGGATCGGCTGGTCCGGTCGCATCGACCCGGACGGCAACATCCACCAGTTCGTCACCACCAAGGGCAACCAGAACGACGGGCGCTACTCCAACGCCGAGGTCGACAAGCTGCTCGACGAGGCCCGGACCATCTACGACGTGGCCGAGCGCAAGAAGCGCTACGACGCGGCGCAGAAGATCCTCACCGACGAACTGCCGATCGTCTATCTCTACAACCAGACGGTGTTCTTCGCCCTACGCTCGAACATCGAGGGTTTCGTGATCAATCCCGACGGGATGATCCGTCTCGCCGGACTGAAGCGGTCGTAACGGCCTTGCTCCTGCCAGCACCAACTGCGCCGTCATCCCGGACGACCGAAGGTCGCTCCGGGATCGATGGAAGGCCGTCGCGACCTATGATGGATCCCGGCGCTCCGCGGAGCTGGTCCTTGGGCCGACCGAAGGTCGGTCCCGAGGGCTGCGGCCGGGATGACGGCGAATCCGGAAGCGCGCCATGCTCGCCCTGATCGGCCGGCGCGTCCTGATCGCGATCCCGACGCTGTTCCTGGTGTCGCTCTTCGTCTTCGCCCTGCAAAGGGCGCTGCCGGGCGATCCGTTCCTGGTCATTGCCGGCGAGGAGCGCGACCCGGAGGTGATCGCGCGGCTGCGCGAGATCTATCGGATGGACGATCCGATCGTCGTCCAGTTCTTCGCCTGGCTCGGGCAGGTCGTGCAGGGCGATTTCGGCCGCTCGCTGCGCACCGGCGAGCCGGTGCTGAACCTGATCCTGCAGAAGCTGCCGGTGACGATCCAACTCGCCACCGCCTCGATCATCATCGCGATCGGCATCGGCATTCCCGCCGGCATCCTGGCGGCGCGGCGCAAGGGCACCTTTGTCGATTACTCGACCAGCGCCCTGGCGCTTTCGGGGCTGTCGATCCCGAATTTCTGGCTCGGCATCATGCTGATCCTGCTGTTCTCGGTCGAGCTCAAGCTGCTGCCGCCCTCGGGCTATGAGTCGATCTTCAGCAATCCCTGGGGGGCGATCGAGCGGCTGATCATGCCAGCCTTCGTGCTCGGCGGCGGTCTCGCCGCCTTCATCATGCGTCATACCCGCTCGGCGATGCTGGAGGTGCTGCGCTCCGACTACATCCGCACCGCCCGCGCCAAGGGGCTCGACGAGCGCAAGGTCGTCAACAAGCACGCCCTCGCCAACGCGCTGGTGCCGATCATCACGCTCTCAACCCTGCTGTTCGGCGAATTGCTGGCCGGCGCGGTGCTCACCGAGCAGATCTTCACCATTCCCGGCTTCGGCAAGCTGATCGTCGATGCGGTCTTCAACCGCGACTACGGCGTCGTCCAGGGCGTGGTGCTGTGCACCGCCATCGGCTTCATCTTCATGAACCTCGTCGCCGACGTGCTCTATGTTCTGGTCAATCCGCGCCTGAGGACGGCCTGATGGCGGACGCTGCGCTTCCTGCCGGCGCCGCCGGCCGCCCCGCGGGCGCCGAAACGCCGCTGCGCCGGGCCTGGCGCAAGCTCCGGCGCAACCGGGCCGCGCTGATCGGCGGCACGATCGTGCTCGTCTTCGTGCTGATGGCGCTGCTGGCGCCATTGCTGCCGCTCGCCGACCCCCTGAAGTCGAACTTCCTCGCCATCCGCAAGCCCCCCTCGGCGCTGCACTGGTTCGGCACGGACGAACTCGGCCGCGACCAGGTTTCGCGGCTGTTCTTCGGCGCGCAGGCCTCGCTGCTCGCCGGCATCGTCTCGGTGCTGATCGCGCTGGGCGTCGGCGTTCCCGTCGGGCTCGTCGCCGGCTGGTATGGCGGCTGGGTCGATGCGGTGATCTCGCGCATCACCGAGGCGCTGCTCGCCTGTCCGTTCCTGATCCTCGCCATCGCCTTCGCCGCGGTGCTCGGCCCGTCGCTGACCAATGCGATGATCGCGATCGGCCTGTCGGCGGTGCCGATCTTCATCCGGCTGGTCCGCGGCCAGGTGATCAGCGTCAAGACCGAGGATTTCGTCGAGGGCGCCCGCGCCGTCGGCGTGCGCGATTCCGTCATCCTGTTCCGCCACGTCGCGCCGAACACGCTGCCGCCGATCGTGGTGCAGTCGACGCTGTTCATGGCGCAGGCGATCATCCTCGAAGCCGCCCTCTCCTTCCTCGGCCTCGGCCAGCAGCCGCCTTCCCCATCCTGGGGGCAGATGCTCAACGTCGCCAAGAACTTCATGGAGCAGGCGCCCTGGATGTCGGTTGCGCCCGGCGCCGCGATCTTCCTCGCCGTGCTCGGCTTCAACCTCCTCGGCGACGGGCTGCGCGACGCGCTCGATCCGAAGGAGAGCTGATTGAGCCCCGCTTCTCCAGCCCTCATCCTGAGGAGCCATTCCGCTAGGAATGGCGTCTCGAAGGATGCTCCAGATGGTTCCAGAGCCTCTTGGCCCATCCTTCGAGACGCCGCTGCGCGGTTCCTCAGGATGAGGGCTGCTGCGCAGACCTGCACTCGCCACAAGAGGGGCATCGCTGGAAATGCGAGAGCATGATGGCTGCTGGCTCTACATCGTGCGCTGCAGCGACGGCAGCTTCTATACGGGAACGACGAGAGCCAGCGTCGAGACGCGCATTGGGCAGCACAATGCCGGCGTCTTTCCGGAAAGCTACACGTTCAGGCGGCGCCCCGTGACACTGGCCTTCGCCGAGCACTTTCCGAGCATTACCGACGCGATCTCGATGGAGCGGCGGATCAAGGGTTGGTCGCGTCGCAAGAAACAGGCGATCATCGACGGGAACTGGGAAGCCCTGCCCGAATTGGCAAGGCGCAAGACATGAAGCTTACCGCGCGGTTCCCGAAGCCTCTGGACCATCCTTCGAGACGCGCCTGCGGCGCTCCTCAGGATGAGGGCTGAGATCAGGAACACGGCCAATTTCCCACCTCAACGGTTCCTCCTGACAAACATTGGACAGCCCCATGTTCACCACCCGCCCCGAAATCCTCGGCACTTTCGGCGTCGTCACCTCGACGCACTGGCTCGCCACCGCCTCGGGCATGGCGATGCTGGAAAAGGGCGGCAACGCCTTCGATGCCTGCGCCGCCGCCGCCTTCGTGCTGCAGGTGGTCGAGCCGCATCTGGTTGGTCCCGGCGGCGATATGCCCGCGGTGTTCTATTCGGCGGAGACCAAGAAGGTCGAGGTGCTGTGCGCCCAAGGCACGGCGCCGCAGGCGGCGACGATCCAGGCCTACAAGGCGCTCGGGCTCGACATGATCCCGGGCGACGGGCTGCTCGCCACCGTGGTGCCCGGCGCCTTCGGCGGCTGGATGGCGCTGCTGCGCGACCATGGCCGGCTGAAGCTGCGCGAGGTGCTGGAGCCGGCGATCGGCTATTTCGAGAACGGCCACCCGATGCTGCCGCGCGTCTCCGACACCATCGCCGGGCTGACCGAGCTGTTCGGCGGGGACTGGCCGACATCGGGCGCGGTCTATCTGCCGGGCGGCAATGTGCCCGAGGGCCGCGAGCTCTTCCGCAATCCGGCGGCGGCCGAGACCTACAAGCGCATCCTCGCCGAGGCTGAAGCCGCCGGCGGCGACCGCCAGGAGCAGATCCAGGCCGCCCATGACGCCTGGTACAAGGGCTTCGTCGCCGAGGCGATGGATGCATTCTGCCGCGGCGAGGCCGTTCTCGATTCCTCGGGCCGGCGCCATAGGGGCCTGCTGACCGCCGACGACATGGCGCGCTGGCAGCCGCGCTACGAGGCGCCGGCGAGCGCGACTTATCATGGCTGGGAGGTCTTCAAGACCGGGCCCTGGGGCCAGGGCCCGGTTTTCCTGCAGACGCTCAAGATCCTGGAGGGCATCGACCTCGCCGGCATGGGCCCGGCCAGCCCGGATTATGTCCACCATGTCGTCGAGGCGATGAAGCTCGCCTTCGCCGACCGCGAGGCCTATTACGGCGACCCCGATTTCGTGAAAGTGCCGCTGGCGACGCTGCTCTCGGACGACTACGCCGCCGGGCGCCGCGCACTGATCGGCGAGCAGGCCTCGCATGAGCTGCGCCCCGGCATGATCGCGGGCTATGAGGGCCAGGTCGAGAAGATGCTCGGCAGCCTGCGCATCGCCGGGCAGAACGGGGCAGCCGCCAGCGCGACCGTCGGCGAGCCGACCTTGGCCTCCATGGTCGCCGCCTCGCGCCGCGGCGACACCGTGCATATCGACGTGATCGATCGCTGGGGCAACATGATCGCCGCGACGCCGTCAGGCGGTTGGCTGCAATCCTCGCCGGTCATTCCCGAACTCGGCTTCCCGCTGAACTCGCGGGCTCAGTCCTTCTATCTTCAGGAGGGACTGCCCTCCTCGCTGGCGCCGGGCAAGCGGCCGCGCACCACGCTGACGCCAAGCCTCGCCTTCGAGAACGGCGAACCGCGGCTCGCCTTCGGCACGCCGGGCGGCGACCAGCAGGAGCAATGGCAGCTAGGCATGTTCCTGCGCCGGGTGCACCATGGCCTCAATCTGCAGGAAGCGATCGACCTGCCGCTTTTCCACACCCAGCATTTTCCCTCGAGCTTCTATCCGCGCGAGGCACGGCCGGGACAGATCACCGTCGAGGAGAGCCTCGGCGAGGCGGCGCTGGCCGAGCTCGTCCGGCGCGGCCATACGGTGGAAAGGGCCCCGGCCTGGACGGTGGGGCGGCTGACTGCGGCCGAACGCAGCGCCAATGGTCTCTTGCGCGCGGCCGCGACCCCGCGTCTGATGCAAGCCTACGCAGCCGGTCGGTAGGAGTTCTGCATCCATGACATGGTCAATCGTCGCCCGCGACGCCGCGACCGGCGCCTATGGCGTCGCCGTCTCGACCTGTGCCTTCGCCGTGGGGTCGCGCGTGCCCTATGGCTGCGGGCGCGTCGGCGCGATCGCGACGCAGGCCTTCGTCAACCCGCTGTACGGCGTCGACGGCTTGCGCCTGCTGCAGGAAGGGCGCTCGGCGGTCGAGATCATCGCCAGCCTCACCGCCGCCGATGAGGGCCGCGCCCACCGCCAGATCCACCTGATCGACCGCAACGGCAAGACCGCCTCCTATACCGGCAACGCCTGCATCGAATGGTGCGGCGCCGTCGACGGGCCGCAGGTCTCGGTGGCCGGCAACATGCTGGCCGGGCCGGAGGTCGTCCAGGAAACGCTCAAGGCCTATGTGCAGAATTCGGGGCTCGACTTCGACGAGCGCCTGCTGGTGGCGCTGGAGGCCGGCGAGAAGGCCGGCGGCGACAAGCGCGGCCGGCAATCCTGCGCCATCCGGATCTGGGCCGACGACCCGGTGCCGAGCTTCGACATCCGCGTCGACGACCATGCCGATCCGCTCGCCGAGCTGCGCCGGATCTGGCGTGTCGCGCATCAGCGCTATGTACCGTTCCAGAAGGCCTCACCGTCGCGGACGCGGCCCGCGGGCGTCACCGACCGGGCCGAGCTCGATCGGCTGTGCTCGGAATATGCCGCCGCCTGGAACGAACGGCATCCGGAATAGCTGCAACCTGTCCCCTCCCCCCTTGCGGGAGAGAGTCAAGGTGAAGGGTCGGACGACGCTTTATCGTCATGGTCGGGCTTGTCCCGACCATCCACGTCTTCCTGTGACGAGTGCGGTGTTCGAGACGTGGATGCTCGCCACAAGGGCGAGCATGACGGAGAGACCTGAGCGACCCCTCATCCGGCCCTGCGGGCCACCTTCTCCCGCAGGGAGAAGGAAAGCGCCTGCCTCAAGCCGCCTTGGCAGCCCTGCCCTCGCCGACCCAGTTGGCGTACCAGCTCTTGAAGCGGCGCCATTCGGCTTCGACGAAATTGCGCTGGGCCAGCGAGAGCGCGTCGCTCTCGTTGAAGTGCAGCGCATAGGCCGCGTGGCCTTCGAGCACCATCAGGTGCTTGTAGAACAGCACGAGGTCGACGCCCTCGTCGAACTTCGAGAGGACGTAGAGGGCGCGCTCCAGTTCGAGCGCCCGGCGCTCGGCCTCCGGATCGCCCGCCGCCGCCTTCTCGCTGAGGGCGACGAGGTGAAGCACTTCCTTCGGCAGGGCGTTGCCGATGCCGGTGATCGAGCCGGTCGCGCCGCAGCGGATGAAGCCGTGCGTGACCTGCGTGTCGACGCCAACCATCAGGGTCAGGGCGCGGTCCTTGCTGGTGATGTGCTCGGCCGCATAGGAGAGCGCCTCGCCGCCGCCGAACTCCTTGAAGCCGAGCAGGTGCGGATAGCGCTCGCGCAGCGCGAAGAACAGGTCGGCGCGGGTTTCGTAGCCGTAATGCGGGCTGTTGTAGATCACCGATGGCAGGTCGACGGCCGCTTCCAGCACCGCCTCGAAATGAGCGCGCTGGGCCGGGACCGAGGAGCCGCGCGAAAGCACGCGCGGGATGATCATCAGGCCCTGGGCGCCGACCTGCTTGGCGTGGGCGGCGAGCGCGGCGGCCCGCTTCGGGTTCTGCGCGCCGGTGCCGACGATCAGCGGGATGCCGGCCTCGACCAGGCGCCGAACGCCTTCCATGCGCTGCTCGTCGGTGAGCAACGGCCAGTCGCCCATCGAGCCGCAATAGACCACGGCCGACATGCCGGCGCCGATCAGGTGGCGGCCGGTGCGGACGAGCTCGTCATAGTCGACGTCGCGCGACGGGGTGCAGGGGGTCATCAAGGCGGGGATCGTCCCGCTGAAGATATTCTGGGTCATGACAAGAAGTCCGCTTGGGAGGGGCAGACGGCCGCCGGCATGGCGGCGGCCGCGATGATAGCGTGGGATCAGGCCGTGATCGACTGGCCGGCCTTGCGCAGCTCGGCCAGAACCGGCGCCTTGGGCAGCCAGATCTTGTCGAACTCCGCGACAACGGCCTCCGCATCCTTGGGGTTGGCCAGCTTGAAGTTGGCACCCGCCGCCTTGAACTGCTCGACGAGCTTGGGCTCGTTGACGGCGAGCTCGTCGATCTGCTGGTCGAGCGCCGCCTTGATGGTCTTGGTGATCAGCTCGCGGTCGGCCGCCGGCATACCCTGCCAGACGCGGCCCGAGGCGAGCGCGATCACCGGCATGAAGATGGCGTTCATCTGGAGGATGGTCTTCGAGACCTTGTCGAAGCGCTGGTTCCAGGAGAATTCGAGATCGGCCTCGAGCCCGTCGACCTGACCGTTGGTCATCGCGTCGAAGACCTGCGGCGTCGGGATCGGGGTCGGGGCGGCACCAAGCAACTGGTAGAAGTCGCGATAGACCGGCGTCGGATTGATGCGCAGCTTCATGCCCTTGATGCCGGCGACACCATCGATCTCCTTGGCGGCGAAGACGGCGCGCATGCCGGTGATGCCCCAGGCGAGGCCGACGCAGCCGGTCTCGCGCGGCAGCACGTCGAAGAGCTTCATCGCGACCGGATGGCGGACGAGCTTGGCGATCTTGGCGGTGGAATCGACGATATAGGGCGCGGTAATCGCACCGATCGCCGGGACGCGTGAGCCGAGCTCGGCCGCCATGATCCAGCCCATGTCGAGCGCCCCGGACTGCATCTGCTGCAGCATCGCCGCCTCGTTGCCGAGCTGGCCGGAGTGGAAGACCGTGAGGTTCAGGCGGCCATTGGTCTCGGCCTTGAGCATCTCGCCGACCTTGACCGCCGCGCGGTTCCAGGGGTGGCCGTTCGGGGTGAGGATGCCGAGCCGCAGTTCCTTGCTCTGGGCGCGCAGCAGAGCCGGCTTGGCGATCGGCAGGACAGCGGCGGCGGCGATCAGGTGACGGCGCGAGATGGTCATGACGGAACTCCCCTTATTGGTTGATGGACGAACTCACTTCACCAGGGCCAGCGAGAGCCATGGGTAGATCGAGAGCAGAACCAGGAGGACGCAGGAGATGATGAAGAAGGGCAGCGTCACCAGGAACATCTTGCCGGGCTTGGCCCCCGTTACCGCGGCGGCGACGAAGAAGCAGAGGCCGACCGGCGGCGAGAGCAGGCCGAGCACGAGATTGATCACCACGACCACGCCGAAATGGCGGGGGTCGATCGCGTAGACCTCGGTCGCGATCGGCAGCAGGATCGGCACCGTCATGATCAGGCCGGGGATGCCGTCGATCACCGTGCCGATGACCAGCAGGATGACATTGACCAGCAGCATGAAGGTCACCGGATCCTTGGCGATCGCCTGGATCGAGGCGGCGACGCTCTGCGGGACCTTGCCGTAGACCAGCACCCAGGAGAACACCGCGGCGGCAGCGACGAGGAATAGCACGATCGCGGAATAGACTCCGGCGCGCAGCATCATCTGCGGCAGCTGGTCGAAGCTGAGTTGCCTGGTCCAGTAGCGGCCGATCAGCAATGCCGCGACCGAGCCGACCGCTGCCGCCTCCGTCGCATTGGCGAAGCCACCGAGGATCGAGCCGACGATGACGATCGGGATCAGCAACGTCGGGGCGGAGTTCAGCACGATCTTCGTGCGCTCGCGCAGGGTCAGCTTGTCGCCGGCCGGGTAGTTGTAGACGAAGCCCATGGCCGCGATGATCAGGAAGAACAGGATGGTCAGGAGCACGCCCGGCACGATGCCGGACATCAGCATGTCGCTCACCGAGACCTGCGCCAGAACGGCGTAGACGACGAACATCACTGAGGGCGGGATGATCGGGCCGAGCATGCCGCCATAGGCGGTGAGGCCAGCGGCGAAGTCCTTGTCGTAGCCCTTGCGCTCCATCTCGGGGACCATGACCTGCGCCATGATCGCGACCTGAGCGGTCGCGGATCCCAGGATCGAGGCGACGAACATGTTCGCAAGGATGTTGACATAGGCCAACCCGCCCTTGAGCGAGCCGACGAAGGCCATTGCGAGGTCGACAATGCGGCGGGTGATGCCGCCGCCATTCATGATCTCGCCGATCAGAATGAAGAGCGGGATCGCGATCAGCCCGTAGCTGTCGACGCCGCCAAACATCTGCAGCGGGTAGTTCGGCAGGAGCTGCATGTTGCCGGTGGCGGCGATGAAGATCAGCGCGCCGAGGCAAAGGCAGAGCGCGATCGGCACGCCCGCCAGCATGATCCCGAAGAAGGCTCCGATCGTGAGTGCCATCAGTTCACCACCCCGTCTGCATTGGCGGCGAAGCCGGGCAGCGCCTGCTTCGCGACGAGGCCGAGATCCTCGAAGAGATTGGCGAGCGCATGCAGGCTCATCGAGAACGCGAAGAGCGGCATGATCAGGTAGATCACCCAGGTCGGCCAGTTCAGCGTCTGGGTCCGCTCGGTGTAGATGAAGTTGAAGGACTGGCCTGCGTATTCCCTGGCATCGAAGCCCGCCTGCGCGATGCCGACCGGATCGAGCCAGAGCCAGCACATCACCAGAAGCCCGATGCCGAACAGCAGCACGCCGAGCGTCGCGACAACCCGGAAGATCGCGGCGCCGCGCTCGGAGAAGCGCTCGGTCAGCATGGTCACCGCGAAATCGAGCCGCATCCGGGTCATCGCCGAGGCGCCGATGAAGGTCAGCCAGACCACGCTGTAGACCGCCGATTCGTCGATCCAATAGATCGGATGCCCGGCATAGCGGGTCACGACGTTGAGCAGGATCAGGGCCGAGAGCAGGAACATCAGCCCCTGGATCGCCTTGTGCTCGAGCCGCAGCCAGCGCCCTGAGAGCGCGACCACCACCTCCGGAACAGCCATCGCACGGCTTTTCGCCGCCATCGCCTGGTTGATCATTTTTGTGTCCCCTTGCGGCTTTTGTAGATTGTATAAAATCTACATGTCAATGGCTTTTCGCCGCGCGGCCCGCTAGGATGCCCCGGCCATGTCAACCACTCTGAAGCACCGGACGCTGTCCTCGGCGATCGTCGACCAGCTCCGCCAAGCCATCCTCGACGGCAGCTATCCGGCCGGCTCGCAATTGCGGCAGGACGCGCTGGCGCAGGCCTATGCGGTCAGCCGGATCCCGGTGCGCGAGGCGCTGTTCCAGCTCGAGGCGGAAGGTTTCGTGAAGATCGTGCCGCACAAGGGCGCGATCGTCTCCGGGCTGTCGCTGGACGAGATCAACGACGTCTTCGAGCTGCGCAAACTGCTCGAGCCGCGGCTACTGGCGAGTTCGATACCGGCGATGACGGCGGCTGATTTCGAGGCGGTGGCGGGTATGGAGGCCGCCTTCGAGGCGGCGATGTCGGCAGGGGACATCAGCCGCTGGGGCCTGCTCAACGCGGACTTCCACATGGCGCTCTATGCCCGCGCGACGCAGCCACGGACGCTTTCGATCGTCTCGGGGCTGCTTCAGACGAGCGACCGCTATACGCGGCTGCAGCTCCAGCGCGGCTCGTCGATCGAGCGGGCGCAGGCCGAGCACAACGAGCTGATCCAGCTCTGCCGCGGCGGGGAGCTCGGCGAGGCCGAACGCCTGCTGATCGACCATATCGAGCTGGTCCGGCGCGATCTGGTGGAGTTTCTGGAGGCCGGCGGGAAAGAGTGAAGCTCTCCCCGCCGGACACGCCGCGAAGCGGCGCAAATCCGAATTACCGGCGCACTGCCGTCATGGTCGGGCTTGTCCCGACCATCCACGTCTTCGTTTCACTGATCGCATGCGGTGTTTAAGACGTGGATGCTCGCCACAAGGGCGAGCATGACGGTGTAGTACCTGAACGAAAGCCGTTCAGGTCAGCTTGCCGCGGGCGGCGACCGGCAATTCGCCGATCAGCTTGTCGCCGCGCACCGTCACCAGACGGTCGACCATGTTGACGACGACGCAGACATGGTTCGGCACCACGCGCACGATCTCGCCGACATTGGGCCGCTCATTGCTGCCGGAAAGGTCGAGGAAGCCGTGCTCCTCGGCGAACTGCGCGATCCGGGCCAGCGGGTATTCGAGAATGTAGCCGTGGCCGTCGAGATTGCCCTTGTCGCTGGTCAGCGTCTTCGAGCCGGAATCGAGGATGCCGCGCTCCGGCCCCGCCCGGCTGACGACGGTCGCGTAGACGGTCAGCGCGCAGTCCTCCAGACCCGCAACCCCGGCCGCGATCTGCATGCGGTCGTTGAAGATCGAGGTGCCCGAGCGATGCTCGGTCGAGCCCTTGAGCTTGCCGATATTCGGGATGTTGGGCGAGCCGCCGGTCGAGACGATACCGGCTTCAAGGCCTGCGTCGCGGAGGCCGGCATTGGCAGTGTCGAGGAAATCCTGCGTCGCCGGCCAGCCGTCTTCCGGCGGGTACATCAGGAAGCCGGCGAAGGTCAGGCCCTTGGACGCGGCGATCTGCCTGGCGAGTTCGACAGCCTCGCGCGGCGTCTCGACGCCGGCGCGCTTGCGGCCGGTGTCGCATTCGACCACGACCTCGAGATCGCGGCCGGCGATCTCGGCCGCCTTCGGCAGCCCGGCGATGGTGACGGGATTGTCGGCCGCGACGATCATGCGGACGCGGCGCTGGAGCGCGCCGAGGCGGCCAAGCTTTTCCTCGCCGAGGATGTTGTAGCTGATCAGGATGTCGTCGATGCCGCCATCGGCCATCACTTCGGCTTCGCCGAGCTTCTGGCAGGTGATGCCGCGCGCGCCGGCCGCGACCTGGAGCCGTGCCAACTCGGGCGATTTATGCGTCTTGATATGCGGGCGGTTGGCGACGCCGGCAGCGTCGCAGGCCGCCTGAAGCCTCGCGATATTGGCCTCGACCTTGTCGAGGTCGATGACGACGGCGGGCGTGCCGTAGACGCGGGCGATTTCCTCAGCGAGCGCGGTCGTCATGGCAGCACCTTGATGATCACTTCGATCTCGACGGTCATGCGGTTCGGCAGCGAGCCCATGCCGACGGCAGAGCGGGCATGGCGGCCATTGTCCCCGAGCACGGCGACGAACAGGTCCGAGCAGCCGTTGATGACCTTGGGATGATCCGAGAAATCGGGCGCGGCGTTGACCATGCCGAGCAACTTGATGACCTCGACCTTGTCGAGCGAACCGGCCGCCTTCTTCATCGCCGCCAGCAGGCCGAGGCCGGTCTGCTTGGCATGCTCATAGGCTTCCTCGATCGAGACGTCAGCGCCGACCTTGCCGGTCGGATAGGTCCCGTCGGCGCGCTTCGGCCCCTGCCCCGAGAGATAGACCATGTCGCCGACCCGCTTGAAGCTGACATAGGTCGCGACCGGGCTCGGCACTTCCGGCAGGCTCAAACCGAGATCCTTGAGCTTCTGATCGGCACTCATTCGTATTTCCTCCAGGCAGGTTCCGGCACCGTCTCGGCACCGGCCATCAAAGTTCGCGCGTCATATAGCGTGCGTCATCGTCGTAGCTCGCCAGCTTGCGATCAAGCGAGGCGTCATGCGTCAGGCGAAAGCCATGACGCTGCCAGAAGCCGGCCGAGCGGTTGACGGCGATCAGCGCCATCCGGCGAAGCGCGGCCCTGCGCGCCTCCTCTTCCAGCAGCGCGACCACGCGCGACGCCGCGCCGCTGCCCTGCGCACGCGGCAGCAGAGCAAGGTCATGGATGTAGTAGGCGTCGGCATCCGGCGGGATCGCGCCGAGCAGGCTGTTCAGCGCCGGCGCCTGCAACAAGGGCCAGGGATGGCTGACGACATAGCCGGCGAGGTCGCCATCGGCACCGGCAAGCGACAGGCATCCGGCCGGCGACAGCATCAGCCGCTCGGCGAAGACCGCCTCGTCCTCGGGAAAGCCCGGATGGACTTTCGCCGCGACGCTCATCACGCCCGGCAGGTCGGCTGGCGCCATGGGGCGCCAAAGGAGAGCAGTCGCAGTCATCGTCTTCTTCTACCTGGAACGATCCCCGGAGGCGCCGCTCAGCGCCGCGTCCGGGGAAGTCGTGCCGGGTGTAGCAGGAACGCTCGGCCTGCGGCTACGCCGCCGCGACCTTCCTGAACTTGTTGCTGCGCTTCGGGTGCCACCAGGCTCCTTTGAGCACGACACCTTCCGAAACGATCTTCTTGTCGCCGATCAGGTGCTCGCCGACGACGTCGACATAGTCGAACTTGCCTTCCTTGATCGTCAAGATCGTCGCATCGCCGAGCGAGCCGACCTTGAGCGAACCGTATTCCGGCCGCTTCAGCGCCATGCCGGCATTCAGCGTCGAGGCGGCGATGACGTTGTTGAGGCTCATGCCCATGCAGAGGAACTTCGACATGGTGGTGACCTGGTCATAGGCCGGGCCATCGATGCAGAGCTTGTGCACGTCCGAGGAGATCACGTCCGGCTCGAAGCCGTTGGCGAGCATGGCGCGCGTCGTCTTGAAAGAGAACGAGCCCTTGCCGTGTCCGATGTCGAAGATGACGCCGCGCTTGCGGGCGGCGAGCACCTCGGGCTTCACCGTGCCTTGTGCCGTCGAGGGCGCATTCGGGAACGGGCGGAAGGCGTGGGTCAGCACGTCACCCGGCCGCAGCATGCCGATGACTTCTTCATAGGATGGCGGCGGATGGTCGATATGGCACATCAGCGGCATGCCGACCTCGTTGGCGACCTGCAGCGCGATGTTGAGCGGCACCGTGCCAGAGGTGCCCGAGGCATGCAGGCCGACGCGGACCTTGATGCCGACGATCAGGTCGCGGTTCTTGTCGGCGACCTCGACGCAATCGATCGGGTTCATCATCCGAAGGTCGCCGCTCTCACCGACCATGACGCGGTGGTCGAAGCCGTAGATGCCGGCATGCGAGACATGGAGATAGGCGAGGATGCGGGCCTGGCTCTTCTCGATGACGTGTTTGCGGAAGCCCGGCCAGTTGCCGGGTCCGGCCGAGCCCGTGTCGACCGAGGTGGTGACGCCCGAGACGCGGCAGAATTCGTCGGCGTCGATGCCGAGCGAGGTGCCGCCCCAGTAGACATGGGTATGCAGGTCGATCAGCCCGGGCGTGACGATATAGCCGGAAACGTCGCGGATCTCCTTGGCGCCCTTGAGGTCCTTGCCGAAGCCGGAGACCTTGCCGTCGGTGAAGGCGACGTCGAGGACTCCGTCATGCTTCTGCGAGGGGTCGATGACCCGGCCGCCCTTGAGAATGAGATCGTGGGTCATGACAGCTCCATGGGGAAACCGGGCGGGCGGACGCTTCGTTCTCGCACGAAGCGGGCCGTCGCACCCTTCTGGACAATCGTAAAGGGCTTTTCACAACGAAGGGGCAGATTCTGAACAGCGTGCTGCGCCGGGGCAGGAGCGCCTCCAGGAGCGCCTTGCGCGCCTGGAGGTCTCACGCGACCACCGCGCCCTTGCGCTCGACGATCATGCCGTAGGTCTGCGGCTCGCGGTGTTTCGCGAAATTGAAGGTCGAGTTCTTGTAGCTCTTGCCGAGATCGAGGTCGCAGCGGGCGATGACGAGTTCGTCGCCCTCGGTCACCGCCTGCGCCACCACCTCGCCGGTCGGCGCGATGATGCAGGAGCCGCCGATCTGGTCGACGCCGGCTTCGAGGCCTGCCTTGGCGACGCCGACGACCCAGGTCGCGTTCTGGTAGGCGCCGGCCTGCATGACGAGCTGGTTGTGGAAATTGCCGAGCCGGTCATGGTCGGGCGCCGGCGGGTTGTGCTTGGGCGTGTTGTAGCCGAGCACGATCATCTCGACGTCCTGCAGGCCCATGACGCGGTAGCTCTCGGGCCAGCGCCGGTCGTTGCAGATCATCATGCCGATGCGCCCGCCCATCGTCTCCCAGACCGGCCAGCCGAGATTACCGGTTTCGAAATAGCGCTTCTCGAGATTCTGGAAGACCGCGCCCGGCCGATGCTCGGGATGGCCGGGCAGATGGATCTTGCGGTACTTGCCGACGATCGCGCCTGATTTGTCGACCAGGATCGCGGTGTTGAAGCGGCGCTTGCGCCCGTCCTCGTGGGCGAGTTCGGGATAGCCGAGATGAAAGCCGATGCCGAGCTTCGCAGCTTCGGCGAAGAGAGGCGCGGTCTCGTTCGAGGGCATGGCACTCTCGAAATAAGAGTCGATCTCGGCCTCGTCCTCCATCCACCAATGCGGGAAGAAGGCGGTCAGCGCCGCCTCGGGGAAGACGACGAGGTCGCAGCCATTGGCCTTGGCCTGGCGCATCAGCGCGATCATCCGGGCGACGGCAGAGGCCCGGCTCTCATCGCGGTGAATCGGCCCGAGCTGGGCGGCGGCAACGGTCAGGATACGGCTCATGCCCAGCCCCTCCTCAGGGCTACTTCGAAGATGACAGGGGGCTGCTCCGGCGCCGCTTCTGCGCCGATTGCGGGGCCATGGAGGCGGGCGTAGCATCGCCTTGTCGCTCGCCGGCGCCGCCGCGAATGGTCGCCTCGCGGTTTCCGGACGGTCGCGACGCCGGGGACATTGCGATGACCACGTTCAATGTCGTGCGGTTCCGGATCAAGCCGGGCCGCGAGGAGGAATTTCTCGCAGCCCATCGCGACGGCAAGGCGGCCTGGCCGGGCCTCGCCGAAGGGCACATGATCCGCACCGGCGAGCGCGCCTATTGCCTGATCGGCCGCTGGCGCGACGCGGAGGCACTGAAAGCGGCGCGGCCGGAGATGATCGCCACGCTCGACGGCTTCCGAGACACGCTGGAGGATCTGGGCGACGGGCGCGGTGTCACCGATGCGACCTCCGGCGAGAGCGTCGTCGACCTGCTCCGTTGATCGCGGGGCAGGCCCGCGCGCCGCCGCTCCGCCCTCAGGCAGCACGGCCGACCTCCTCGGCGCTGCGGCCGACGACGGCACGATAGACCTCCGGATCGGTCGCGCCCTCGGTGCCGTAACAAAGCACGCGAGACGAGGCGTCGAGCTGAAGCGTGCTGCGCAGAGCGGGATCGCGCGCCGCCTTGATCAGGCCGGCGAGCCCGGCGACGCCGGATTCGCCGCCGACCACGCCGAGCGTCGCAAGCTGGCGCATCGCATCGGCTGCGGCCGCATCGCGCACCGTCATGAAAGCGTCCGCGCCGGGCTGGAGGATGCGCCAGGCCAGGATCGAGGGCTCGCCGCAGGCAAGCCCGGCCATGATCGTCTCGAGATCGCCGCCAACCGCGGTGACTGCCCCGGCCCTGGCCGATTCAAGTAGACAGGCCGCGTTCTCCGGCTCGACCACCACGAAGACCGGCCGCGCGGCGCCATGGCGCTCCCAGCTATCCGACAGAACCGCCGCCGCGATGCCGCCGACGCCGCCCTGGACGAAGACATGGGTCGAGCGCGCGCCCTGCGCCTCGACCTCGTTGGACAGCACCGAATAGCCCTGCATCACGTCCTTCGGCACATCCTCATAGCCCGGCCATGAGGTGTCGGAGACGATCTGCCAGCCATTGGCCTTGGCAGCCTGCGCGCAGGCGCGGACGCTGTCGTCGTAATTGCGGCCCTCGCGGACGACGGTGGCGCCATAGGAGCGGATCGCCTCCGCCCTGCCCTCGCTGACATTCTCGTGGATGTAGATCACCGCCCTAACGCCGGCGCGCCTTGCGCCCCAGGCGACCGAGCGGCCGTGATTGCCGTCGGTCGCGCACGCGACGGTCAGCCCCTCAGGGCCACGCGCCGCCAGCAGCCGGTCGACGGCATAGGCGCCGCCGAGCGCCTTGAAGCTCCGCAGGCCGAAGCGCCCGCCCTCGTCCTTGTAGAGCACCTGGCCGAGATCGAGCGCATCGGCAATGGCCGGAAGATCGCGCAGCGGCGTCGGCGCATAGCCGTCCCAGGCCGAGATCGCCTTATGGGCGGCACGGCCCTTCTCCAGGGAGAGGATGGCAGGCAGATCCTCGCCATAGGGCGCCTTCCGATCGAGCCGCGGATTGAGGAGGAAATCGGGACCGGAAAGGTCTGAGCTGGCGTCTGGCATGGGTGGATCGTCGGCCTCGCGCGGCCTCTCGGTCAAGCGTCGGCGAGCGCAGCCGCGGCCTGCTTCAGGAGCGGGTTATCCGCGGCCGGCAGGTCGTGCAGATGGCAGGCCGCAACATGGCCCTGCGCCATCGGCCGCAACTCCGGCTCCTCCGAACGGCAGCGGTCGAAGACGTAAGGGCAGCGCGTGTTGAAGCGGCAGCCCTTGGGCGGATTGATCGGGCTCGGCACGTCGCCCTTGAGCAGGATGCGCTCGCGCCTGACCTTGGGATCGGGCACCGGCACAGCCGAGAGCAGCGCCACCGTGTAGGGATGGCGCGGCGCGCCGAAAATCTGCTCCTTGGTACCCATCTCGACGATCTTGCCGAGATACATCACCGCAACACGGTGGGTCATGTGCTCGACAATGGCGAGGTCGTGGCTGATGAAGAGCAGGGCCAGGCCGAGCTCCTTCTGCAGGTCGCAGAGCAGGTTGACGATCTGCGCCTTGACCGAGACGTCGAGCGCCGAGACGGCCTCGTCGCAGATGATCAGCTCCGGCTCGGCCGCGAGTGCCCGGGCGATGCCGATGCGCTGGCGCTGGCCGCCCGAGAACTCGTGCGGCCAGCGATTCACGGCGTCCCGCGGCAGGCCGACCTTGTCCATCAGCGCCATGGTGCGCTCGGTGACCGCGTCCTTGCCCTGGACGATGCCGAAATTGGTGATCGGCTCGGCCAGGATGTCACGGACGCGCATGCGCGGGTTGAGGCTGGAAAACGGGTCCTGGAACACGACCTGGACCCGCTGGCGCAGCGGCCGGAGCTTGCCGGTGGAGAGCTGGTCGATGCGCTGTCCGTCGAGCACCACCTCGCCGGAGGTGATGTCGAACAGGCGCAGGATCGCCTTGCCGACGGTCGACTTGCCGCAGCCGGATTCACCGACCAGCGACAGCGTCTCGCCCTTGGCGATCTCGAAGGAGACGCCGTCGACGGCGTAGACATTGGCGGTGATGCCGGAAAGCAACCCGCCGCGGATCGGATAGTGCTTCTTGAGGTCGTTGACCTGGAGGATGGGCTGCGTCGTGCTCATGCCGCGACCGCGTCCTTCGGCGCATAATGGCAGGCGGCGATATGACCGGCGGCCTTGAGTTCGAGGCCGGGCGCGACCTGGCGGCAGAGATCGGTCGCCTTCGGGCAGCGGCCGGCGAAGACGCAGCCGTCGATCCGCTTCTTCAGGCTCGGTACCAGACCGGGGATTTCGGAGAGGCGTTCGGTATGCCCGGAGAGCGACGAGCCGAGCTTCGGCACGGCGCCGAGCAGGCCTTGCGTATAGGGATGGCGCGGATTGGCGAAGAGCTCGCCGACCGGCGCTTCCTCGACCTTGCGGCCGGCATACATCACCACGACCTGGTCGGCGACTTCGGCGACGACGCCGAGATCATGAGTGATCAGCATGATCGCGGCGCCGACGCGGGCCTTGAGATCGCGCATCAGGTCGAGGATCTGGGCCTGGATGGTGACGTCGAGCGCCGTCGTCGGCTCGTCGGCGATGAGCAGCTTGGGCGAGCAGGCGAGCGCGATCGCGATCATCACACGCTGGCGCATGCCGCCGGAGAGCTGATGCGGATACTCCGCGACGCGTCGGCGGGGCTCGGGAATGCCGACGAGCTGAAGCATCTCGACGGCGCGCTCGGTCGCCTGCGCCTTCGACATGTTCTGGTGCAGCCGGAGCGTCTCGCCAATCTGGCGGCCGACGGTCAGCACCGGATTGAGGCTGGTCATCGGCTCCTGGAAGATCATCGAGATCTCGTTGCCGCGGATCTGCCGCATCTCGGCGTCCGAGCATTCCAGGAGGTTGCGGCCCTGGAAGCGGATGGCGCCGGCCATCTTGCCGGGGGGCTCCGGGATCAGCCGCAGGATGGACATGGCGGTGACCGACTTGCCGCAGCCGGACTCGCCGACCACGGCGAGCGTCTGCCCCGCCTCGATGGAGAAGGAGACCCCGTCGACGGCACGGTTGATGCCGTCGGGCGTACGGAAATGGGTCTGGAGCTTGTCGATCTCGAGCAGGGCCATGGTCAGAGCCTTTTCGCCATGCGCGGGTCGAGCGCGTCGCGCAGGCCGTCGCCGAGCATGTTCACGGCCAGGACGGTCAGCGAGAGGAAGATGGCGGGGAAGAGGATGATGTGCGGGCGGACCTGCCAGAGCGCACGGCCCTCCGCCATGATGTTGCCCCAGGACGGGGTAGCCGGTGGCACGCCCGCCCCGATGAAGGACAGGATCGCCTCGACGATCATCGCGCTGGCGCAGATATAGGTCGCCTGCACGCTCATCGGCGCCAGCGTATTGGGCAGGATGTGGCGAAAGACGATCATCGGCGTGCGGGTACCGGCAGCGATCGCCGCATCGACATAGGGCTGCTCGCGCAGCGACAGCACGACGCCGCGGACCAGGCGCGCGACGCGCGGGATCTCGGCGATGGTGATCGCGATGATGACGTTCTGCACCGAGCCGCGGGTCAGCGCCATCAGCGCGATGGCGAGCAGGATCGGCGGGATCGACATCATGCCGTCGATGATCCGCATGATGATGCCGTCGGCCCAACGCACGAAGCCGGAGAACAGGCCGATGACCAGCCCCGCGACCGAGGCCAGGATCGCGACGCTGAAGCCGACCAGCAGCGAGACCCGGGCGCCGTACATGACGCGCGAATAGATGTCGCGGCCGAGCATGTCGGTGCCGAACCAGTAGAGCTCGGAGGGCACGCGGGTGCGCCGCGCCGTCGAGATCGCGGTCGGGTCGACGGTGCCGAGCCAGGGCGCGAACAAGGCGATGAAGAACATGATCAGCAGCAGGAAGCCGCCGATCGCGATCGAGGGGTTCTTGCGCAGGAAGCCGGTGAAGCCGGTGAGCGGCTTCCTGGCCTTCAGCACGTCGGGCAGTTCGGGAGCGACCGCGAGGTCGCCCGGAACCGGGGCGGGTTGCTGCACGGTCAATAGCGTATCCTCGGATCGACGAGCGTGTAGATCAGGTCGATGGCCAGGTTCACCAGCACGTAGACGAAGGAGAAGATCAGCACGACGCCCTGGATGACGGGGTAGTCGCGGCGCAGGATCGCATCGAGCGTCAGGCGCCCGAGGCCGGGAATGGCGAAGACGCTCTCGGTCACCACCGCGCCGCCGATCAGCAGCGCGACGCCGATGCCGATGATGGTGATGATCGGCACCGCCGCATTCTTCAGCGCGTGCAGGAAGAGGATGCTGTTCTGGGCCACGCCCTTGGAGCGAGCGGTGCGGATGTAGTCCTGCTGCAGCACGTCGAGCATGGTGGCGCGGGTGATGCGGGCGATCAGGGCGATGTAGACGGTGCCGAGCGTGATCGCGGGCAGGATCAGGTTCTTGAACCAGGGCCAGAGCCCCTGCGCGATCGGGGTGTAACCCTGCACCGGCACCCAGTCGAGCTTCAGCGCGAAGGTATAGGCGAGCAGATAGCCGATGACGAAGACCGGCACGGAGAAGCCGAGCACCGCAAAGCCGACCACGGCCCGGTCGACCCAGGTGCCGGCCTTCCAGGCAGCGACGACGCCGAGCGGCACGGCGATCGAGACCGCCAGGATCAGCGTCAGAACCATCAGCGAGAGCGTCGGCTCGATGCGCTGGGCGATCAGTTGGGTGACGGGGAGCGAGGTGAAGATCGAGGTTCCGAGATCCCCCTGGAGGACCCGGAAGAACCATTCGCCGAAGCGGACCAGATAGGGCCGGTCGAGGCCCAAGCTGGCGCGGATGCGCTCAACATCGGCAGGCGAGGCCTGGTCTCCGGCGATCACGGCGGCCGGGTCGCCGGGAGCAATGTAGAGAAGCGAGAAGACGAACAACGCCACGAAGGCCATGACGGGTATCGTCGTGATGATGCGTCTGACGATAAAAGCGAGCATCCTCAGCCTGTCACTGGAGGGCGGGCGCCGGGCAATTTCGGACTGGAACAATCCGAAGCCGTCCGGCGGACGTGCTTGGAAGCCGGCGCCGGGGCAGCAGCCCGGGCGCCGGCCTTGCTCCGGTCAGGCCTTGGCGACGTTCCAGAAGAACGGCAGCGGGCCGCTGACCACGCCGGTGACGTTCTTCCGCCAGGCCTGGTAGCCCAGATAGAATCCGGTCGGCGCGTAGACGACGTTCTCGACGGCGGCCTTGTTGAGGCGGGCCATCGCAGCCTTTTCCTCGGCCATGTCCTTGGCGTTGAACCAGTTGGTGACCTCGGTCTCGACCGCCGGCACATCCGGCCAGCCGAACCAGGCCTTGTCGCCATTGGCGCGGATCGCGGTGTAGGAGGACGGGTTGAGGCAGTCCGCCCCGGCATGCCAGGTGTGGAACATGCTCCAGCCGCCCTGCCCCGGCGGGGTCTTCTGGGCGCGGCGCGCCCCGACCGTGCCCCAGTCGGTGGCGACGAACTCGACCTTCATGCCGATGCTCTTCAGGAGCTCGGCCGTGACGTCGCCCATCGACTTGGTAGCCGACATGTCCTGCGCGACCACGCAGATCACCGGCTCACCCTTGTAGCCGGCCTCGGCCAAGAGCTTCTTGGCGGCCTCGACGTTCTTCATCTTCAGCATGTCGCCACCCTCTTCGGTGTAGAGCGGCGTGCCGGGGGTGAAGAAGCCGGGCAGCGGCTTCCAGAGCTTGTCGTCGTCGCCGACGATCGAGCGCATGTAGTCTTCCTGGTTCATCGCCGTCAGCACCGCCTGGCGCACCTTCGGATTGTTGAAGGGCGGGTGCAGGTGGTTCATGCGGAAGGCGCCGATATTGCCGAGCGGGTCGCCGATATCGACGTTGATGTTGGCGTTGCTCTTGAGCACGGGCACGAGGTCGGAGAGCGGGGTCTCCCACCAGTCGACCTCGCCGTTCTGCAGCGCGGCGGCAGCGGTCGCCGCGTCGGGCATGATCACCCATTCGATGCGGTCGACCAGCATCTTCTTGCCGCCGGCGAGCCAGTCTGCCGGCTCGGAGCGCGGCACGTAGTCGACGAACTTCTCGAACACCGCCTTGGCACCGGGCACCCATTCGCCGCGGGCGAACTTCATCGGGCCGGAGCCGACATATTCGGTGATCTGCGTGAACGGATCGGTCTTGGCGATGCGCTCCGGCATGATGAAGGAGCACGGCGCGTTGTTCTTGGCGAGCGCCAGCAGCATCTTCGGATAGGGCTGCTTCAGCACCCATTTCCAGGTCCGGTCGTCGACGGCGGTGAGCTCGTTCTCGATCGCCCGGATCATCAGGCCCATCGGATCGCGGGCCTGCCAGCGCTTCAGGCTCTGCACCACGTCCTTGGCGAGGACCGGGGTACCGTCATGGAATTTGAGGCCGGGGCGGAGCTTGAAGGTCCAGGTCAGGCCGTCGGCGGAGACCTCCTCGCTCTCGACCATTTGGCGTTGCGGCTGGAACTTGGAATCGATGCCGTAGAGCGTGTCCCAGACCAGCGCGGCAGCGTTGCGGACGACGTATTGGGTTCCCCAGATCGGATCGAAATTCGCGAGGTTGGCTTGCGGCACGAAGCGCAGGGTCTTGGCGGCGGCGCCCTGAGAGAGGGCCGGCATTGCGAGCCCCCCGGAAGCGGCAAGCACGCCCGTCCCTGCGGCAGACTTCAGAAAACTTCTGCGGTCCATCAATCTCTCCCCTGAAACGGCCACCTCTTGCGGGCGACCTTGGGGCGAGTGTGGGCGGAAAAATCCGCTCTGACAACACGCTCCGCGAACCGTCCGCGACCGCTGGAGAGCCTGCAGGGTTCGTGCCAGAGCGCAGATATCGGCGCCTCACGGAGCCGACATCGCCGAATAATGCGCAAGCCGGAGGCTATCCGGCAAAAAATTGCGCGAGCTCTACCTAAATCGTTTCAATCGGCGCATCGACACGCGGGAAGGGTCGCAAGGCCTCGAGAGCCGCGGCCGCCTGCAACACCAGAGAATCGCTTCCGTAAGGTCCTACGATCTGCAAACCGGCAGGCAACCCGGCGCTGGTCAGTCCGCAGGGCACCGAAGCCGCCGGGGCCTGGGTGATGTTGAACGGGTAGGTGAACGGGGTCCAGCGGGTCCAGTCCTCGCCATAGGCACCATCGGCCGGCGTGTTGCGGCCGACAGAGAAGGCGGGCAGCGGCAGGGTCGGGGTCAGCAGCAGGTCGAAGCGTGCATGAAATTGCGCCATGTGCAGCGCCAGCGCATTGCGGCGGTTGAGCAGCACGTCGACATAGGTCGCGCCATCGATGCGCTCGCCGGCTTCCGCAACCGCAACGAGGCCGGGATCCATCTGCGCGCGTGCCTCTGGTCCGGCGCTGCGCAAGGCGAGCGCTGCGCCAGCCGACCAGAGCGTCATCAGCGTATCGATCGGATCGTCGAAGCCCGGATCGACCTCCTCGACGCTGGCGCCGAGCTCGCGAAAGGCCAGGGCTGCGCTGTGCGTGAGCGCCGCGATCTCCGGATCAACAGGCACGTCGACCCCGAGCCTCGGCGACCAGGCGATGCGAAGCCCGCGCACGCCGGCCTCGAGGCCATCGGTGAAATCGGGCGGCATGCCCGTCATCGCCGTCATGTCGCGCTCGTCCGGCCGGCCGATCGCGTTCATCGCCAGCGCGGCATCGCGCACCGTGCGCGTCAGCGGGCCGAGATGGGCGAGGAAACCCATGACCGAGATCGGCCAGGCCGGGACGCGGCCATAGCTCGGCTTGAGGCCGAAGACGCCGGTGAAGGCGGCAGGGATGCGCACCGAACCGGCACCGTCGGTGCCGAGATGAATGCAGCCGAGATTGAGCGCAGCTGCCACGGCCGCGCCCGAGGACGAGCCACCCGGACCTGTCGCGATGTCCCAGGGGTTGCGGGTGATGCCCGAGAGCGGCGAATCGCCGACGCCCTTCCAGCCATACTCAGGCATGCTGGTCTTGCCGAGGAAGACGCAGCCGGCCTCGCGCAGCCGCGCCACCGCGGGCGAATCGGCGGCGAAGGGCGCGTCAGAGGCCACCGCCGAGCCGCGCCGCATCGGCCAGCCGGCGACGCCGAGATTGTCCTTGATCGTCACCGGCACGCCGTCGAGCGGCCCGAGTGCCTCGCCCTTCAGCCAGCGTGCCTGCGCGGCTTCGGCCATGGCGAGCGGCACCTTGTCGTCGCGCACGACGAAGGCGTTGACCTGCGGCTCGAAGCGCTCGATGCGCGCGAGCGCATCCTTGGCAACCTCTACCGGCGAGAGCTCGCGCGAAGCGTAGAGCGGGCCGAGTTCGGCAGCGGAAAGCGAGGCGATGGCGGTCATGGCGGCTCCCGTTCGGATGATCAGTTCGGAACCCCACCGTCATCCTGGGCAGGCGGCTTCAGCCGCGCAGACCCAGGATCCATCATAAGGCTCCGCGCCCTACGATGGATCCCGGAGCTCCGCTTCGCTGCGTCCGGGATGACGGAGAGGTGTCGTGAACACTCTGGATATCAGGCGTTGGCGGCGCGCCAGGCGGCGCTGAGCAGGACATTGGCGCCGGCGACCATGTCCTCGTCGGTGCTGAGTTCGGCCGGATTGTGCGAGAGCCCGCCGATCGAGGGGATGAAGACCATCGCCGTCGGGCACAGCCGCGACATCATCTGCGCGTCATGGCCAGCGCCGGAGATCATCCGGCGGATCGGCAGGCCGAACTCTGCAGCGCTCGCCTCGACGCTGGCGATCAGCTCCTCGGCAAAGGGCGTCGCCGGGAAGCGGGCGAGATCGCGGAAGCTGATCGCGATGTCGTCGCGCGCCGACAATTCGGCGCAGAACTTCCGCACGGCTGCCTCGGCCTCGGCCAGGGGCGCGTCCAGCGGGTTGCGCAGATCGAGCGTCATCACCACCGTCTCGGGCACGACGTTGACGTTGCCGGGCTGGACGCGGATCACGCCGGAATTGGCGAGCTGGCCGGGAATCGTCCTGGTCAGCTCATTGGCGAAGATGTTGATCCTGGCGGCGGCGAGGCCCGGATCCTTGCGGTAGCGCATCGGCGTGGTGCCGGCATGGCTCGGCCTACCCTTCAGGGTCAGCTCGAGCCAGCAGATGCCCTGAATGCCGGTGACCGCGCCGAGCCCACCGCCCTCGCTTTCAAGGATCGGGCCCTGCTCGATATGCAGTTCGAGATAGGCATACGCCGGCAGGAAGCCCGGCTGCTCGGGGCCGTGATAGCCGATGCGCGCCAGTTCCGTGCCAAGCACAGCGCCATCGGCGTCTTTCTCGGCATGGGCCGCCGCGACGCTCATGCCGCCGGCCCAGACATAGGAGCCGAGCATGTCGGGGTGGAAGCGTGCGCCTTCCTCGTTGGTGAAGGCGATCACCGCCATGTCGCGCTTCGGCTGAAGGCCGGCATCGCGCAAGGCCGCGAGCACCTCGACCCCGGCGATCACGCCGAGCGCGCCGTCGAAGCGCCCGCCGGTGCCGACGGTATCGATATGCGAGCCCATCACCACGGCGGGCCCGTCCTCCTGACCCTTGAGGATGCCGACGATATTGCCGATGGCGTCAATCTTCACCGTCAGGCCGAGCGCCTGCATCTGGCCGACCAGCCAGTCGCGCCCCTGCTTGTCCTCATCGCTCAGCGCGAGACGGCGGCAGCCGCCTTCCGGCGTCGCGCCGATCCGCGAGAGTTCCGCCAGCCGCGACACCAGCCGCTTTCCATTGATCCGCAGGTTGGTGCTCATCTCGTCGGCGCTCCGTGGCAGGCATGGCATCGGTTCGGACATGCAGCAGGCAGGAAGCGGGCCGCGCGCGCAAGAGGCTGAATCGGCGACGCGGCGCGGAACGAGCACGCGCCAAGCGCAGGGCGCGGCCGGCCCCGGCATCGCAGGGGCTGTAAACTGGTCGATTGCCCATATAGAAGGCAGCCATGTCACAGATCGCGCTTCCGATGCGGCCGGCGAGCCCCTGGCTCACCGAGGTCAAGGCCATGCTGGCGTTGAGCTGGCCGATGGTGCTGACCAATGTCGCGCAGACGGCGATGACCGCGACCGACGTCATCATGATGGGCCATCTCGGCCCCGACTCGCTGGCGGCCGGCGCGCTCGCCTCCAACCTCTACATGGCCTTCCTGATCTTCGGGATCGGCGTGATGGCGGCCGTGGCGCCGATGGTCGCTATTGAGCTCGGGCGGAACCGGCATTCGGTGCGCGATGTCCGCCGCACCGTGCGCCAGGGCTTCTGGGTGGCTGCGACCATGGCCGGGCCGATGTGGCTCTGCCTCTGGCAGGCCGAGACGATCCTCACCGCGATGGGCCAGAACCCGGCGTTGGCGAAGGCGGCCGCCTCCTATCTGCACACGCTGCAATGGGGCCTCCTGCCCTTCTATCTCTATCTCGTCCTGCGCGGCTTCCTGGCGGCACTGCAGCGGCCGTTCTGGGTCTTCGTGACCGTGCTGTTCGCGGTCTGCTTCAATGCCTTCGCCAACTGGGTTCTGATGTTCGGACGGCTCGGCTTCCCGGCGCTCGGCCTGCCCGGCTCCGGAATGGCGACGGCGCTGGCCTCGACCCTGATGTTCGTC
This sequence comes from Allobosea rubneri, assembly GCF_032464875.1. Lineage (NCBI taxonomy): Bacteria > Pseudomonadati > Pseudomonadota > Alphaproteobacteria > Hyphomicrobiales > Alloboseaceae > Allobosea > Allobosea rubneri. The sequence continues at coordinate 108,269 of NZ_JAWDID010000006.1, read as the reverse complement.
GGTCTCGCCATGGTGGTCTCGCTCGACCGGCGCTTCCGGCGCTACCGCCTGTTCGGGCGCTTCTGGCGCCCGGACTGGAGCCGCTACCGCGCCTTCTGGCGGATGGGCCTACCGATCGGCGTCACGGTCGGCTTCGAGGTCTGGATCTTCAACGGCGCCGCCTTCCTGATGGGCCTGCTCGGGCCGACCTCGCTCGCCGCCCACGCGATCGCGATCCAGATCGCCTCGCTCTGCTTCATGGTGCCGATGGGCATCGGCCAGGCCGGGACGGTCAGGGTCGGGCATGCCTTCGGCGCCGGAGACAGGGAGGGTATCGCCCTGGCCGGCGCGACGGCGCTCGTGCTCGCAACCGCCTTCATGTGCCTCACCGCGCTGCTGATGCTCCTGATCCCGCACTGGCTGGTCGTGCCGTTCCTCGACGCCAGCAAGCCGCGCGCGGCCGAGGTGGCGCAACTCGCCATGCTGTTCCTGTTCTATGCGGCGATCTTCCAGATCGTCGACGGCATCCAGGTGGTCGGCGTCTCGATCCTGCGCGGCCTGCGCGACACGCGCGTGCCAATGCTGTTCGCCGGGCTCGGCTATTGGGGCATCGGCCTGCCGCTCTCGGCGGCACTCGGCTTCCTGACACCGCTCGCCGGCGTCGGCATCTGGATCGGGCTCGCGACCGGCCTTGCGATCGTCGCCGTGCTGATGCTGACGCGCTGGTTCGCCCGCGAGCGGCTCGGATTGATCGGGGCGCCTGCGGCCACCGACGCCGCCTGACCCTTCGGCGAGCACGCCTCCGTAGCAGTGCCATCCCTGGCGAGGCGCGGCTGCGGCCAGCCGAACAACACGGAATACCGGACAGCAAAAAGGGCCGCTCCCGGCGGAAGCGGCCCTCGATCGGTTTTGGCGTGGGGCCCGGGCCGGCTCGATCAGGAACCGGCCCTCCCTACCTCAGAACTCTTCCCAGCCGGCATCGCCCTGGCGGGAGTTCGCGACCTTGCGCATCGGCGCGACAGGACGCGGCTCGCGGCGCGGCGTCGCCTTCTGCTGGGCGAAGGCGGCCTCGGCGAGCTGACGCAGGCGCTGCGGCTCGCTGTCGGTCTCGCTCGCGGAAGCAGCCGCGGGGCGGGTCTGAGGCGCCGCAAACGGCGTGACCGAGGCCGACCCGCCGGTACGGAAGCTCGCGACCAGCGCGTTGAGCTCGCCGATCTTGCCCGAGAGCGAGCCTGCCGAGGCCGCGCTCTGCTCAGCCAGGGCAGCGTTCTGCTGGGTCATCTCGTCCATATGCGCCACGGTCTGGCTCATTTCCTCGATGCCGTTGGCCTGCTCTGCCGAAGCGGCCGCGACCTCCGAAACCGTGGTCTGGACCTTGCGCGAGGCCTCGACGATGCTGGTCAGCGCGTCGCCGGCCTGACGCACCAGCTTCACGCCGGCTTCGACCTCGGCATTCGACGAGGAGATCAGCCCGGAAATGTCCTTGGCCGCCTCGCCCGAACGCTGCGCCAGCGTACGGACCTCGCTCGCCACCACCGCGAAGCCCTTGCCGGCGTCGCCGGCGCGTGCAGCTTCCACCGCCGCGTTTAGCGCCAGCAGATTGGTCTGGAAGGCGATGTCGTCGATCACCCGGATGATGTCCGAGATCTTCTTCGAGGCCTCCTCGATGCGCGCCATCGCCGAGACCGCTTCGGTGACGATGCCGCCGCCGGCCTGCGCGACCTGCATGGCTTCGCCGGCTAGGACGACGCCCTGCTGGGACGCCTGCGCCGAGGCCTTCACCGAGGCCGCGAGCTCCTCGGTCGTCGCCGCGCTTTCCTCCAGCGAGGAGGCCTGCTCTTCCGTGCGCTTCGAGAGGTCGTCCGCGCCGGTCGCAATCTCGCGGGCCGAGAGCCCGACATCGCCGGCGGTCGCCTGGATCGTCCGCAGCGTCAGCGAGAGCTTCTCGCCGGTCTGGTTGATCGCGTCCTTGAGATCGGCGAAGCGGCCGCGATAGGCGCTGTCGACCCGGTGCGTCAGGTCGCCGGCGGCGATCGCCTGCAGGGCCTCGGCGAACTCGGTGGTGGCCGCGTCGACGACACGGTTGATCTCGTTGATACCGGCGACGAGCTTGGCCATCTCCGCATCGGCGTCATCGAGCGCAAGTCGCGCCGAGAAATCGCCGGCCGCCGCGGCGGCAACCACCGTGCCGACGTCCGAGACCACGAGCGCCATCGATTCGGCCCGGGCGAGGCGTTCTTCCGCAGCCGCCCTCTCCTGCGCCTGCAGCAGCGCGACCTGCTCGGTGCTCTGGCGCAGAACGGCGAGAGCACGCGCCATGGCGCCGATCTCGTCGCCGCGCTTGGTATGGGGAACCTCGATCTGCGTGTCGCCGGCGGTAACGCGGTCCATCGCCCCGCCAAGATCGAGCAGCGGCCGGGTGATCGAGCGCTGGGCGAAGAGCATGGCGGCCGCGAACGAGGCCAGCAGCGTCGAGAACAGCACCACGGGCAAGATCCACTGGACCTGCCGGGTGAAGCTCGCGGCCTCCTCGGCCAGCGCCTCGCCGACAGCCTCGTTGCGCTTGGCGAAGGCGACGAGATTGTCGTTCAGGGCCCGCCGGTTGGCGCGGTTGAGGTCGTTGTTCCCCTGCTCGTCGGCAGCAGCGGTCGAGACCTCGCGACCGAGCCTGATCGTCTCGGCGCGGAAGGCGATGAACTCGTCGACCGATTTCTGGACCTTCAGGGCGCCTTCCTTTTCGGAAGCGGGCACGCGGGCGACGAGGTCGGCGGCGAGCTTGCGCATCACCGGGAAGCGCGCCTCCTTCGTCTTGGCGAACGGCTCGGCCTCCTTGGCAGTCTTCGACATGTAGATGCCGCGGGAATCCATCACCACGGCAAAGACATTCGTGTTGATTCGCTCGGTCAGCAAGGTGATCTCACCCTGCACGTCGGAACGGGCATTGAGGTCCTGGGAGCGCGACAGCGCATACAGGCTGAGGCCAGCCGAAAGCACCGAGCCCAAGGCTATGATGCCGAGCATGGCCAGAATCTTGAAGCGGATCGATTTCATCGCGTCTTACGTCCCCAGCCCGAGCTCGCCGCGCCCGAGAAACAACTGCATTTTTTGGACGCCCACTGCGCCGAACGCCCAAACGGCAAAGCAAAACATTGCCGGCAACACTTAAATTCAGCTTAAAATTGCTCACATCTTGGGCAAATTGGACCTGATCAGCCCATCTTCCTCGCAATACGCTTCCGTTTGCCAAACTGGCCTTGGCAATGGCGACAGCCTCCCGCTCCGTCATGCGCCAGACGCATGAGCGACTGTTGCAGCGAAGACACGCATTGCGGCCGCCTTGATTTCGCCATCTCGTCTTCACCCGAGCGCCATGCGAAGCCGTGAAGTGAAAGACGTCCGCCGGCCGCAGTTCATTGGAACCGGCCGGCAATTCGAATGTTTCGCCGCCAGCCGTATCTTCCAAGAGCCGAGTTCATGCCCTCCCGCCAGCCCGCCGCCTCCGACCTGCTTTCCCGCCGCCGGTTCATCACCCTCGCCTCCGCATTCGCGCCGGTCGCGCTGACCGGCTGCATCAGCACGTCGCAGCAGCCCTATGAAGTGCGGGCGCCGATCCATCAGAACGCCGCCTTCCTGTCGATGTACGATGAGAAGCCGGACGAGACCTTCCCGCTGCCGGCGACCGACATCTCCGAGGTCGAGACGCGGTTCCTGCGCCAGGAAGTCGCCTATCGCACCAACGAGGCGCCCGGCACGATCGTCGTCGACACCTCTGCCCGCTATCTCTACCTCGTGCGCGAGAACGGCCGGGCCATCCGCTACGGCATCGGCGTCGGCAAGCAGGGCATGTCCTGGCGCGGCCGCGCGACGGTCGGGCGCAAGGCGGCATGGCCGCGCTGGACCCCGACGGCTGCGATGATCAAGCGCGAGCCCGAAAGGAACGCTCGCTGGGCGGGCGGCATGGCCGCCGGGCTCGAGAACCCGCTCGGGGCGCGCGCGCTCTATCTCTATCAGGGCAGCCAGGACACGCTCTACCGCATTCACGGCACCAGCGAGCCGTGGTCGATCGGCAAGGCCGTTTCTTCCGGTTGCATCCGCCTGTTCAATCAGGACATCATCGACCTGCACAGCCGGGTGCCGACCGGCACGACGGTGGTGGTGCTGAACCGCAACCCATCGAACGAACCGCTCCTGGAGACGGATGCACCCGCACCCGACGACGACTTCATCTGATCGCTCGCCGCCCGACGGCCTTGCGCTGACGCGGCTCGACCCGGCCGACTACGGGCGCGCGCCCTGGAAGAACGGCGGCGGCGTCACCATCGACATCGCCGCGCTCTATCGCGGCGACGCCGTTGCCGGTTCCTGGAGTGGGTTGGTCTGGCGGCTCGGTCGCACGGCGATCGTGACGCCGGCTCCCTTCTCCGACCTCTCCGGCCACGATCGCCAGCAGGTGGTCGTCAGTGGCCGTGGGCTCGTGCTCGACACGCCGGAAGGCGAGATCGACCTGCGCGAGCCGTTCCGCCCGATGGGTTATGATGGCGGCCTCAACATCGTCAGCCGCCTCGAGAACGGGCCGGTCGAGGTCGTCAACCTGATCGCCGACCGGAACCTCGCCAGGATCGCGATTGCGGTGCTGCAGGAGGGGTCGGCGCTTTTCCTCCAGCCCGGCACGCATATCGTCTACGCCGCCGACGGTCCGCTCGCCTTCGAGGTCGAGGGCTCTCCGACTCCGCTCGCGCACGACCAGGCGCTGCGAATCGACGCCGCGCGCCCGCTAAAGCTGCGCGGCGAGGCCGGGCGCGGATTGATCGCCTCGATCTATCCGATCGCCGCCGAAGCGCCTGCCGCCTGAGTCCGGCGCGCTTCTGGTTTTGCCTGGCCGCGGTTTTGTTATAGGGGCTGCGCCAGCCGGCGGGCCTGCCGGTCAACAGGGTGAGTGTGCGCCGCATGCGCGTGACGATGATCGGTTCGGGCTATGTCGGCCTGGTTTCGGGAGCATGCTTCGCCGATTTCGGCCATGAGGTGATCTGCGTCGACCTGGACGCAGGGAAGATCGCCGCGCTCAATCGCGGCGAGATTCCGATCTTCGAGCCGGGCCTCGACGATCTCGTCGCGAGCAATGTCCGCGCCGGTCGGCTCTCCTTCACGACTGAACTGCCGGCATCCGTGCGCGAGGCAGACGCCGTCTTCATCGCAGTCGGCACGCCCTCGCGTCGCGGCGACGGTCATGCGGACCTGTCCTACGTGCATCAGGCGGCGCGCGACGTCGTCGCCGCGATCGAAGGTTTTACCGTCGTCGTCACCAAGTCGACGGTGCCGGTCGGCACCGGCGACGAGGTCGAGCGGATCATGCGCGAGGCCCGCCCGGATGCCGATTTCGCCGTCGTCTCGAACCCGGAGTTCCTGCGCGAAGGCGCCGCGATCGCCGATTTCAAGCGCCCCGACCGCATCGTGATCGGCACCGAGGACGAGCGCGCCCGCAAGGTGATGGAAGAGCTGTACCGGCCGCTCTATCTCAATGCCGCGCCGCTGCTGTTCACCGCGCGGCGGACCTCGGAGCTGATCAAATACGCCGGCAACGCCTTTCTCGCGACCAAGATCACCTTCATCAACGAGATGGCGGATCTGTGCGAGCGCGTCGGCGCCAATGTCCAGGAGGTGGCGCGCGGCATCGGCCTCGACAACCGAATCGGCTCGAAGTTCCTGCATGCCGGCCCCGGCTATGGCGGCTCGTGCTTTCCGAAGGACACGCTGGCGCTGATCAAGACGGCGCAGGACATGGAAAGCCCGCTGCGGATCGTCGAGACCGTGGTCGCGGTCAATGATCAGCGCAAGCGCGCCATGGCCCGCAAGGTCGTCGCCGCCTGCGGCGGCTCGGTGCGCGGCAAGCGCATCGCGGTGCTCGGGCTCGCCTTCAAGCCGAACACCGACGACATGCGCGAGGCCCCTTCGCTCGCCATCATCACGGCGCTTATCGATGCCGGCGCTCAGGTCGTCGCCTTCGATCCGGAAAGCATGGACAGCGCCCGCCCGCTCCTGCCCGAGATCGAATACGCGCCCGACGCCTATTCCTGCCTGGAAGGCGCCGACGCGCTGGTGATCGTCACCGAATGGAACGCCTTCCGGGCCCTCGATCTCGAACGCGTCAAGGCGGCGCTGCGGCGACCCGTGGTGATCGATCTGCGCAATATCTACCGCTCCAGCGAGATGCGCGAGCGCGGCTTCGACTACGTCAATATCGGCAACGCCTGAGCCGAAAATTCCCCGGGGTCGCCTTGATAACGTCATAGGCCTCCACCACCTCTCGCATGGCAGGGCGACCGTCCTGCCCAACATGAGAGGAGATGACGATGACGCCGCAGGAACGCGACGTGATCGCCGGGATTTTCGACCGCCTGCGTCAGGCGGCCAATCAGCCCCGCGACCCCGAGGCTGAGAACTTCATCGCCGAACGCCTGCGCGAGCAGCCCTATGCCGTCTATGCGATGGCCCAGTCGATCTATGTCCAGGAACAGGCGCTCGCCAATCTGCAGGCCCAGGCCCAGCAGCTTCAGGCCGAGGTCGAGGAGCTGCGCCGCCAGCCGGCCGCAGCTCCCGCGCCGGCCCAGTCGGGCGGCTTCCTCTCCGGGATCTTCGGCGGCGGCGCGAGCCAGCCGGCCCGCAACGGCTCCGTGCCGTCCTTCCCGCAGCGCGCCGCGCCGCAGCCCGCTTCCCCGGTGCCGGCCTCGCCGCCCTGGGGCGCCCAGCCGGGCCAGCAGGGCATGGCGGCTGCGCCCGCTCCCGGCCCCTGGCAGAGCCAGCAGGCTCAGCAGCCGGCCCGCGGCGGCTTCATGGCGAGCGCGCTGACGACGGCGGCCGGCGTTGCCGGCGGCATGGTCGCCGGCAACATGCTGATGAACGCCTTCGGCGGCGGCAAGCCCGCGGCGTCGGAAGCGAAGCCGGCCGAAGCCAACGCGACGCAGCAGAACGACACCGCCACGGCCGAGAATGCCCAGCCGGCGTCGAACCAGTCCTATGAGGATCCCGGTCACAGCTACCAGGAGCCGAGCTATCAGAACGCCAGCAACGAGGGCTATGATGACGGCTCGAGCGGCTTCGGCGACGACGAGTGGGCCTGATCGGCCGCTTCGCCCTGATTGAATGAGAGACCCGCCCGGCAACGGGCGGGTCTTTCCTGTTGGGCGGACGCATCCGGGCGCCTGATGCGGCGAGTGTCCGGGATAAGTGGTTTCCGGGCAGGCAACTTTGGGGCTGGCGGCGCGCAAAGCGGCCATTCGATTTAGCGGCGCGACGACGCGGCCTACTACAATGACCGCTCGCCGATACCTTCAACGACGATACGGATGAGGCGTGTGATCTCGTCCTCGGTGAAGCGCCGTCCGGCAAGGACTGAAAGCATCGCTTGCCCGTAGACGCCAAGCAGGATGAGCGCCATGAAGTTGGGGTCATCATCCCTGCGAATGACCCCCTGCCTCTGGCCGAGCACTAGAATGTCCCTGACAAGCCGCTGGAATGACGGCCGGTCGGGGGGTGGCTCAAGGGCTGGCCTTTCGGCAGGGGCGAGAGCCAGCTTTGCAAGCGACGGATTCGCCAGGCACCAATACGCGCTGTCGAGGAAGACGCCTTCCAGCAAATGAAGCACGTCTTCGCCCGCCTTCATGCGATCGCGGTAGGGCAGGTCATTGGCTTCCACGCGGGCGACGAGCTGCGAGGCGATTTCGTCTTTTGAGGCGAACAGGTTGTAGACCGTCTTCCGGGTCAGGCCAGCACGGTTTGCGATCGCCTCAACGGAGGTCGCAGCAAACCCCATTTCCCGAAACGCCGCGTCGGCCGCATCGAGGATGAGGAGCCGGGATCGCTCGGTTCGCTTTGGGGTTGCCATATTTACACACTGGTATAAATTTATACTTCTGTAAATATTTATCAGGAGGCCTCGCGTTGAAGGAGTTCGGTCCGAACATCTGGATTGCGGAGGGGCCGGCGGTAAGGGCGGCGGCCGGATTTCACTATCCAACGCGAATGGCCATCATCAGGTTGGCCAATGGCGATCTGGTTCTCTGGTCGCCAACCGCGCTCTCGGACGATCTTCAGGCCGAGGTCGGGGCGATGGGGGCGGTGCGATACCTGGTTGCGCCCAATTCTCTGCACCACACATTCCTTGGGGATTGGCAGCGGGCATATCCTGACGCCAAGGTTTACGCGCCGCCAAATCTGCCGGAGAAACGCAAGGATATCAGGTTCGACGCCATCTTTAGTGATGAACCGGTTGCAGAATGGGCAGGGGAGATCGACCACGCGATCATGTGGGGCAATCGGATCACCACAGAGGTTGTTTTCTTTCACCGTGAGAGCAGAACTGCGATCGTCACCGATCTCATCCAGCAGTTTCCGCGCGGATGGTTCAGGGGCTGGCGGGCCCTGGTTGCCCGGCTGGACCTGATGGTAGCCGAGGAGCCGGCGGTGCCACGAAAATTCAGGGTCGCCTTCACGGACCGCCATGCCGCGCGCCAGTCTCTCCAGCGAGTTCTGACCTGGCCCACGGACAAGGTGGTCATTGCCCACGGCCCGCTGATCTCCAATGACGGGCAAGCGTTCCTGCGCCGGGCGTTTCGCTGGTTGGCTGAGTAGAAGAGGCCCGACTTCTGGCCGCGAAATTTCCTAACTTGCACACTCCATTTGTTGCTCACCTTCTGCTTGAGCGATCGAACCCGCGATGACCGCAATGGTCGAAATACGACTTTGCTTCGACCGGAAGGCCGCGCTCAGTTGCCGAATGCACCGCTGACGCCGTGCCAGATCTGGTCTTTCAGCGCGATGAGCGGCGGCGCGGGGATGGTCGCGGGCGGCTCGGTTCGCCTCACGCCGTCGATCACCAGCGTGGCGATGTGGATCTCGCCGTCGGTGTAGTAGGGATCGCCCTCGCCATTGCGGCCGAACAGGGTCGGGCCCACCCCGGAAATCTGGAAGACGTTCTGGACCATGCCGGCCTTGCCGAGGTCCTGCATCAGCAGGTCACGCTCGGCGTCGATGTCGGGGGCAATGTGGTGCGTCACCTGACCGGTGTCATGGCTGAAGCCTACTCCCCGGTCGAAGGTAATCGAGCCGAGCCAGACCGGCCGGCCATCGTTCCCCTTCTCGAGGACCATCCAGAAGCGCACATGGTGCCGGCGGTCCGCGCTGGTGCCCGCGGGCTTCTCGAAGGCGAGCTCTTCCTTTTTCCCCTGATAGTAGAGCGGGCTGACGGGCGCATCGCGATAGGGCCGGTCGAGCACCACGCTGCCGACGATCTCCAGGCTCGTGCGTAGCGTGATCGGGTCGGCGGGATACCAGCCCGCCGCATGCATGGCGCGCAGGGCGTCTTCCTTGCTGCCGACGAAGCCGACATTGAGCGCGTCGCCCGGAATGCCGCTCGCGGTACGAGTCACCATGGGCAGAGCGGCGAGGCCGGGTTCGCGTTCGTAATGACGCCATAGGAGCGGCAGCAGCAGGTAGGCGAGCAGCAGGTAGCCGGCCAGCGAAGCTGCCAGAACGAGCCACCAGCGTCGCCTGCGCGTGATCTGTCCCATTGCCGACATCAGCTCGATAGCAAGTGCTGCATTCAGCGCCTCCCAGCGGAGGAGGCCCACTGCCTGCTCAGGCTAATCCCCGGCGAACTGCGCCGTCCATCGTCTCTTGGGGCCCTGCTCTCGCCGCGCCCGCAATCAGCAGACGCGGATTTAGAGCAACGCCGGCGTCAGATCACCAGCACTTTGGCGCCGACGCGAACCCGGCCGTAGAGATCGACCACGTCGTCATTGGTCATCCTTATGCAGCCGGAGGAGACCGCCTGGCCGATCGTGTTCGGCTCGTTGGTGCCGTGGATGCGGTAGAGCGAGGAGCCGAGATAGAGCGCGCGGGCGCCCATCGGGTTGTCCGGCCCGCCATTCATGAAGCGCGGCAAATCGGGGCGGCGCTTCAGCATCTCGGCCGGCGGCGTCCAGCTCGGCCACTCAGCCTTGCGGCTCACCGTCTTCATGCCGGCCCAGGAGAAGCCGGGGCGGCCGACGCCGATGCCGTAGCGCAGAGCCCGCCCGCCGGGCTGGACCAGGAAGAGGAAACGGCGCGGTGTGTCGATGATGATGGTGCCGGGCTTGTGCGGGCCGTCATAGGCGACCTCCTGCTTCTGGAAGCGCGGATCGACGACGCGCTCGATCGGCCGCTCGGCCGGCAGCGGCTGGCCGAGGGCGGCGCTGCGGCGCTCCTGGCGCGGTTCGAGCGGATCGCCATAAACGGGGACGGCCGGCTCGTAGTCGGAAAGCCGGCGCGCCGGCTGCTGGCCATAGGCACCGCGGGCCGGCCGGTTGTAGACCGCCCCGCCCCGGCCGTACTCGGTCGGATCGCGCCCGGTCATCATCATCTCGATGAAGCCGCCGCCGTAATTGCCGCCGCCCCGGGCCGCAGCAGCTGCCGGATCGGCCGGACGCCAATAGCTCTGTGCCTGGGCCTGGCCGGCGCTGTGGACCAACCCTCCGAGCAAGGCGAGGGAAACGAAACGGATCGGACGCATGACGCAACTCTCTCGACATGAAGTGTCGAGAAGCCTGGGCAAGGCCTTGCAACGAAAGGTGAATCGTTGACTCTGAACGGCCGAAACGCCGGTAAATGCGCGCAATTCCGCATATTAACCTTAGCGATCGCCAAGGGAATGCGGTGAATCAAATCTTGCTGCGGCTCAACCCTCGATGCGAGCTCCTGCTGCCGCGCGGCGCATCTTGCGCGTGACCAGCCAGAGCTTCAGCAATGTGCGGCAGCGGGCGATGTCGAAGGCCAGCACCAAGCCGCCATAGACCAGCGCGCCAACCGCCCCCTGCAGGAGAAGTTCGAGGGCCGGAGGGAAACGGCCCGAGAGCGGCCAGACGCAGGCAGCCATCGCCGCGAGGGCGACGAGGGTCAGCACGATGTCACGGCCGGATGGCCAGACCGGCAGCGCCCGCAATGCCGCCCAGCCGGTGATGAAGAGCACGACGACGAGGCCCATGGCCTGGCCGATTGCGAAGCGCTCCGGCCCGAGCAGCGCCTCGGCGCCGAAGACGAAGACGAGGTTCACGGCCAGTCCGAAGGCAGCAGCGAGCGTCGCCATGCTGGTGCGCTTGCCGAGCAGGAAGACCGGGTAGAGCCCGGCGACGAAGATGGTCAGAGCCAAGAAGCCCGGCAGCAGTTGCACCATATAGGCCGAGAAATGGCCGTGGAAATTTGCGGGGACGAGCAGCTTCTCGAAGGCCGGCAGCACCAGGAAGAGCCCGAGCGCGACCGGCAGCGCCACCATCAGCACGATGACGAGATTGGTGGCGATGCGCTTCTGCGCCGCCCGCCTTCCCTTGGTCTCGTCGAGCCGCAGGATTTCGCGCAGCAGGACGATCTCGAGCGTCGCGCCCAACGTGCCGAACAGGCGCAGGCCCATATCGGCGGCGAGCGAGAAATAGCCGGCCTCGGCAAAGCCATGGGCGTCGGCGAGCAGCGTGCGATTGATCAGCGGGATCAGCGAGTAGATCGCGTTCGCCCCGACCAGTGGAACCGCGTAGACGGCGAAGCTCCAGGCGAGGTCGCGACGCGCCGCCGACCAAGCAAGTGGCCGGTCGGCGAGCTGCCGGCGGACCGCCAGCAGCGCCGCCATGACGCTGATCACGCCGCCGAACATCACGACGGTGGCGTCGCGCATCCACCAGGCGCCGCCGACCATCAGCAACAGCGCCAGCACGTTCTTGACGATGATCAGCCTTGCATAGGCGGCATCGAGGAAGCGGGCGCGCGCGATCGCGCCGTGATAGTCGAACAGGCCGGCGCAGATGCCGCCCGCCACGGAGGCCGCGACCAGCATCGCCGGCAGCTTGAAGTCGATCCCGACGACGAAGGCCGCGACCAGCAGGCCGGACAGCGCGATCGTCATCCCGGCCGCCAGAACGTCGAGCGTTGCGCGGATTTCGGGCTGCGTCTCGCGCGTCTTGAGCGAATAGAAGCGGACGGCCGACAGCCGGATCCAGTCGAGCAGCGCGGTGTTCAGCAGCACGATCAGCGCCGCGCCGATGGCGTAGCGCCCGAACTCGGCCGGCCCGAGAAAATAGGCGATCAGCAGGCCGAGAGCGAAGTTCAGCCCGGAATTGATCACGAAGGGCAGAAGAACGGTCATGACGCCATCGCGAGGGGCTGAGCCGACTCACCGTCGGATGCGCAGCGGCGCACCCTTCCCGCCTAGAGCATGTTCCGCCAAAGTGGAAACCACTTTTGCGGCTGAAGAAGGCTCAAGACATTGATTTGGCGCGCTTTCCAAGCCGAAGCCGTATCCGCGGGCCGCGCCGGCCGTCGTGAGGATGACGAGGCCTGATGCCGACCGATCCGCTGTTCTACCTCGTCGGCTGGGCGACGACGCTGCTGATCGCCATCGGCAAGGGCGCTTTCGGAGGCGGCCTCGCCATTCTCGGCGTGCCGCTGCTCGCGCTGGTCGTCGAGCCGCTGCAGGGCGCGATCATCGTAGCGCTGCTGGTCGCCGGGATGGACCTGTTCGCGATCCGCGCCTTCGGTTTCGCGACCTGGTCGAAGCCCGATCTTGCCTGGCTGATGCCCGGCCTCGTCACCGGCATTGGCATCGGCTACGCGATCTTCCTGATGGTCGACGCCCGGATCGTCACCCTGATCATCGGCCTGACCACGCTGAGCTTCACCGCGCATTGGTTTCTGCGTGGGCGCCTCGCACCGCCGGGAACCTTGCCGGTCTCGCCGTTGCTTGCCCTGTTCGCCGGAGCAGCCTCGGGCTTCACCACCTTCGTCGCTCATGCCGGGGGACCGCCGGTGGCGATGTACCTGCTGGCGCGCGGCCTCTCGAAGACCAGCTTCGTCGGCACCACCATCGCGATCTTCATGCTCGGCAACCTGCTCAAGCTGCCGCCATACCTTTCGCTGGCACTGAAGCAGCCGAGCCTGCTCTGGGGCGCGCTCGCCCTCGCGCCGGCAGCCCCGCTCGGAGTCTGGCTCGGACGCTGGCTGCATGACCGGCTCGATCAGAAGCGGCTGTTCTTCGCCTGCTATCTGCTGCTCGCCGCCGCGGCGCTGAAGCTGACCGCCGACGCCGCCCTCGCGCTGCTGCGATAGGAGCATGGCCGGCGAGCGGGAGCGCCATCTTTGCAGCCGACGCGATTGGCCCTAAGCGCTAGAGCCATGAGCCTTCCGCCGCTTCGCGACGCCACCGACGCCGATTCCGAACCGCTAGCGGCGCTCGTCGCCGCGAGCTTTTCCGAATATCCCGGCTGTCTCTTCGACTGGTCCGAGTTCCCGGAACTGCGCCAGCCCGCCAGCCATTTCGCCCGCAAGGGCGGGCGGCTCTGGGTCGCGGCAGGCGATGGCGGTCGCATCGTCGGCTCGATCGGCGTCGCGCCGGTCCCGGAGCAGGACGCCGTCGAACTGACCAAGCTCTATGTCGACCCGCAGTTTCGCGGAGCCGGGCTGGCGCAGGCGCTGTTCGCACGCACGCTCGCCTTCGCCCAGGAGCGTAGCAGCGCCGAGATGATGCTGTGGTCGGATACGCGCTTTGCCCGCGGCCATCGCTTCTACGAGAAGCTCGGTTTCCGGCGCTGGCCGGGCGAGCGCTACCTCGCCGACATCTCGGCGACCTGGGAATACCATTTCCGCAAGCCGCTCGCCGACGCCCAGCCATGAGCCACGGCACTGCGCTGCGCGCCATCCTCGGCATCGCCCTGCTGACGCTGATGGATGTGGTGATCAAGGCGCAGATGCAGCAGCACCCCTTCATCGTGGCGCTGTTCATGCGCTTCGCGATGGGTGGCGTCTGCGCGCTTGCCGTCGTCGCATTCCTGCGCCCGGCGATGCCTACGCGGGCGAGCGTGATCGGCAACAGCCTGCGTATCCCCGTCGTCGTCATGACCGCCGGCAGCTTCTTCTATTCGGTCTCGACGCTGCCGCTGGCGGAGGCGCTGACGCTGTCCTTCCTGGCCCCGGTCTTCGTCGCGCTGCTCGGCGCTCTGATCCTCAAGGAACGGCTGGACGGGCGCATCCTGCAAGCGCTCGGCTTCGGCCTCGCCGGCATGCTGGTGATGGTCTGGCCGCGGCTGCAGGGCGGCGTCACAGGCGCCGAGCTCGGCGTCGCCGCCGCGCTGTTCTCGGCGGTCTCCTACGCGTTCAACCTGATCCTGCTGCGCAGGATCGCGCTGAAGGAGCATCCGGCGATCATCGTGCTGTTCCAGAACGCCGGCCCGGCGCTCTGCCTCGTCATACCGGCCTGGCTCTATTTCGCGCCGATGAGCGCTCGGGATCTGTCGGCCTACTTGCTTGCCGGCGCGCTCGGCGTCGGCGGCCATCTCTTCCTGACCTCGGCCTTCGCCCGGGCGCCCGCGTCGCGGCTGGCGCCGATCGAGTACACGGCGCTGATCTGGGCGAGCCTGCTCGGCTGGCTTGTCTTCTCCGAGGTGCCGCCGCTCACGACCTATGCCGGAGCGCTGCTGATCGTCGCCGGCGCCCTCGCCGTCAGCCGGCGCTAGAGCCGGCCGTAAAATCGCCGGCTTGCTGGGCCTTCTGCGCCGAGCGAAGCAATCCAGGCGCCGCCAGTGAGAACGATCCCCTTCGTCCCTGCGGACAACACCTCTCCCGCGACCTGGCGCTGAGGCATGCGGAGCGCCGGCCGCCAGCGAAACGCAACCGGATTCGGCAGCATCGCCGCATCGCTCTGCTTCCACCTAGCTCTGCTCGCGGCTCTCATGACATTTGCCCGCTTCGAAAGCCTGCCGTCGCCAACGGAGGAAGGCATCGCGGTCGAGCTCGTCGCCCCGGACGAGATCGAACCGCCAGCAGCCGAGGCGGCGCAACCGACCCCGGCTGTCGCAGCGCCACCCCCATCATTCGCATCGCCTGCCAATGAACCGCCCGCCCCTACCGCGCCAACGCCAGCCGTCCAGCCCGAGACCATGCAGTCTCCCGCGCCGGAGCCACCCGCCATGATCACGGCACAGAAACTGCTCTCGGAAGGTGTCCTGGCCAATCCGCGCAGCCGGCAGGCCCGGCTTGCACTTGCCCGGCTCGAGGGCAGCGAGCGCATCGAGCAGCTCTGCAATCTCGAGGCGATGAGCCAGATCCACGCCTGGAAGGCGGATTTCGAGCCGGACCGGGTCGTCGCCTATGCCATAGGCCAAGCAAGATTGGCAGGGAACGCTCTGCAGGCGGGAGGCGCCGCCTTCCGCAGCCGCAAGCAATGGTACAATCTCAGCTATCGCTGCGAACTTGCAGCCGGCGGCACCAAGGTCGCAGGCTTCCAGTTCCAGGTCGGCGCCCCCGTGCCGCGAGCCGCCTGGGCGGCGCATGAGCTGCCGCCCGAGCATTGAGCACCGGCAAGTCATCGCGACGCGCCGGTGCCCGGTTCGGGCTCTCAGAACTCCTCGAAACCGGCGACGCTGTGTGCCCCCACTGCGATCTTCCGCGGTGCCGGCGCGCTCCTCGCAGCGGTTGGCCTATTATCGTAGGCCGCTGCGGCCGCGGCGAGTTCCCGCAAGCTCTGCACACCCGGCGCGGGCGTTGCCGCCCCGACCATCGCCCTGCCCCCGGCCACCGGATCGCGGTTCGTGCGGAAGGCCGCGACCAGATCGTTGAGCTGGCCGATGCGGTTCGAGAGCGAGTTCGCGGAGGCTGCGCTCTGTTCGGACAATGCCGCGTTCTGCTGGGTCATGCCGTCGAGATGCGCCACCGCCTGGCTCATCTCCTCGATGCCGCTGGCCTGCTCGCCCGACGCCGTCGAGATCTCGGAGATGGTGACGGCGACGTTCTTCGAGGCTTCGAGGATATGGGTCAGTGCCTCGCCGGCCTGGCGAACCAGCCTGACGCCATCGCTGACCTGAGCGTTCGAGGAGGAGATCAGCTCCGAAATGTCCTTGGCCGCCTCGCCGGAGCGCTGCGCCAGGGTCCGGACCTCGGAGGCGACGACGGCAAAGCCCCTGCCGGCATCCCCTGCCCGCGCGGCCTCGACGGCCGCGTTCAGGGCCAGGAGGTTGGTCTGGAAGGCGATGTCGTCGATCACGCGCGTGATGTCGGAGATCTTCTTCGAAGCCGTTTCGATCCGGGCCATGGCCTCGACCGCCTGCTCGGCGATCAGGCCGCCGCTCTCGGCTTCCCGCATGGCCTCCTCGGCCGTGGCGGCAGCCTGACGCGAGGCCTCGGCGGACGCCTTGACCGAAGCCGCGAGTTCCTCGGTCGTCGCCGCGGTTTCCTCGAGCGACGAAGCCTGTTCCTCCGTGCGCTTCGACAGGTCGTCGGCGCCCATATGGATCTCGCGCGCAGCGAGGCCGACATCGGAGGACGTCGCCTGGATCGTGCTCACCGTCTCGGAGAGGCGGCGCACCGTGTCGTTGATCGCAGTCTTGAGATCGGCGAAACGGCCGCGATAACCCGTCTCGACACCTTGCGTCAGGTCCCCGCCGGCGACCTGATGCAGGACGGCGGCGAATTCGGTGGTGGCGGAATCGACGACGGCGTTGATCTCGTTGATGCCGGCGACGAGCTTCTGGATCTGCTCGTCGGCGTCCTCGACCTGGAGCCGGGCCGAGAAGTCGCCGGCGGCGGCGGCGGTCACGACCTCGCCGACATCGGCGACGACGCGGGACATCGCCTCGGCGCGGGCCTGTCGCTTCTGCACCTCGGCGCGCTCCTGTCGCTCGAGCTCACGAATCTGGACGAGCTTGTCGCGGAAGACCAGCAGGGCGGAACTGACGGCTCCGACCTCGTCGTCATGCTTCGCTGCCGGGATCGGCGTTTCCAGAATGCCGGCCGAGAGCCCGTCGATGCTGGTCTTCACGGCCGCGAGCGGCTGGGTGACGCGCCTGACGATCAAGACGGCGGAGCCGATCAGCAGCAGCACGAGTGCGCTGAGGAGAGCGTTGAGGATCAGTTCGAGCCTGCCCATCTGGGCGTTTGAATCATCGATCGAGCGCCGCGTGCGGGCTTCGACGAGCTGGAAGAACTCGTCGACCGGCTTCATGATCTCGGCCTTGAAGCGGTGATAATCGGCCGAGTGCAAGAGATCGCGGGCGAATTTGAAGTCAGGCTCGCCCTGGACCGTGAACTTGCCGTCGATTCCCTCGAACAGGCCTTTCACGGCATGCATCGCCCGCGTTTCGAGCGCGACGAGACCGTCCGATCGCTCCTGGGCCTGATCGAGCTTGGCGAACTCGGCGGCGGTGAAGCCCGCCTCCTTCATCGCGGTCAGCAGCGCCTTGGTCTCGCCGGGACCACGCGGCCGCTGGCTGTTGTCGAGCACGAGATCCCAGTAGATGCGATGCGGGGCGACCGGGCGCGCCTTCTCGCCGGCGCGCATGGCGGCAACCTCGAGATACTGCGCCTCATAGCGCCGGTCGCCGGTGATGGCGAAGGTGCGCGCGAGGCGCGTCAGCTCGTCCGAGCTCTGACGAAACTCGTCGGCCAGGAGATAGGAGGCATGTTCCTGCCGATAGGCCTCGGCAACAGCTTTCGCCGCACGCTGCTCGCCATACCAGGTGGCACCGATAGCGACGAGAAGCAGGGCATAAACCCCTGCCAGCCCGACGAAAATTGTCCTGAGCGATCGGTTTAGGAACATCGACGTCTTTACTCCGGCGCGCATTGGATCTTGAGCGGCGCGCGATACACACTGCCCAAGAATGCGCCATCCGCAGTTAACGGTAGATAAAACCTCTCCAGAATCGATGTATACACATCCGTTTTGCGAAGCAAAAATTGCGGTAGCCAGCTAAATTTACTCAAATAAAGCAAGATTTAAAATTCTTTAAATGCCCAATAACTCAATCATTTACTTCCAAAACGAAACAGATTCATCGACACAAGCAGCCCGTCTATATCCACACAAGACGCAGAGTCATGTCAGATCACCGGCGCTCCGACATCGCCCAACTATCTGTTGAACGGGCGTCTGCACACCAAGTAACAGTCGATCAGCGGCGTCGGACCACTCCGCTCCCCCCGATCATCGCAGTCGCGCCTGCCGCGCCTATCCGCAATAGGCTTCCAGCCGGTAGCCGTCGGGATCGACGACGAATGCGGCATAATAGCTCGGACCGTAGGCCTCACGCAGGCCGGGCGCGCCATTGTCCGAGCCACCCGCAGCCAACGCCGCCGCATGGAAGGCATCGACGCTGGCGCGTGTCGGCGCCGTGAAGCAGAAATGCAGATTGGAGCCGGGGTCGGCCGGCACGGGCGCAGCAACGGCCCCGATCCATAGACCGACAGCACCCTTGCCATAGCCGAGCGAGCTGTCGTCAACGCTCAGGCAGTCATAGCCGAGGGTGCTCAGCGTCGCGTCATAGAAGCGCCGGGAGCGCGCGAGATCGCGGACGCCGATCGAGATGTGGTCGAACATGCGGGTTCTCCTTCGCCTTGGTCAGGTGCCGAGCCGCTTCGCCCGGAAATCGGCCTGGAGGCGCCAGTTCGCGCCATGTGAAAGCTCGCCGCGCCAGCGGAAGCTGCCGCCAGTGATCTCTGTGAAGCGCCAGCGGGTCGCCATGCCGTCGTCGAGCCGGCCGTTCTGGACGATGTCCCTGCCCTCCGCGCGTCCGAGCTGGCGCGTGTAGTACTGCTTGAGCGGATCGCTCCAGAGGATGTGCCAGGCGTCGAGGCCGGGGTCGTAGATGCGCAGCGTCGTGCCGTGGAAGAAGCCGGGCAGCACCCAGACATCCTGGATGGCGCGCCCGCCGAGCACCCAGCCGAAGCTGATGATGCCCTCCCCGCGATGCTGCGTGCCATCGTCGGCATGGATCACAGCGTCCATCGTCCAGTCGCCGATGAGCCAGGCATAGAGCCCCATGCGCTCGGCAAGTTCGGGGGCAGGCCCGTCGGCGAGAAGAGAGGCGCCAAGGCCTCGGGCGGCTGCTGTCATGATCCGGCTCCGCATCGGTCAGATTGATGCAGACTGAACCCCGCAGTAGGCGCGGCGCTTGGGAAAAACTGCTAAACTCTCCGCATGACCACGTTCTCGCAGTTCCTGGCCGGCGGTCCCGGCTGGCATGTGCGCGACATCGTCTGCACGGCCGGTCCCGCCGATGCCACCTATGAAGAGCAGCATGCGCAATGCTGCATCGCCATCGTCCGCAGCGGCTCGTTCCGCTATCGCTCGACGCAGGGCAGCGCCGTGCTGGCGCCGGGCTCGCTCCTGCTCGGCAACCGCGGCGCCTGCTTCGAATGCGGCCATGAGCACGCGGCCGGCGATCGCTGCCTCTCCTTCCAGTTCGAACCCGCCTGGCTCGAAGGCATCGCCGAGGCCGTGCCGGGCGTTCGGAAGGCAGGTTTCGCGCGGGCTCATCTGCCGCCCCTGCCGGCGCTCGCTGGCCTGGTCGCGGCGGCGGAGATCGCAGCCGGAGAACCCGAGGGGCTGGAGGAAATCGCGCTGCGCCTCGCCGGAGCGGTGGCGAGCCTGCTGTCAGACGAGGAGCGCAGGGTAGAGACGCCGAGCGCGCGCGACCAGCGCCGGATCACGCGCGCGCTGCGCCATATCGAGGCGCACTGCGAGGAGCCGCTCTCGCTCGACACGCTGGCCGGTCAGGCGGCGATGAGCCCCTATCACTTCCTGCGCACCTTCCGGGCTCTCGTCGGGATGACGCCACATCAGTATGTGTTGCGCACCCGCCTGCACCGCGCGGCGTTACTGCTGCGCCGAACCGACCAGCCGGTCGCCGGCATTGCCTTCGATTGCGGCTTCGGCGATCTCTCGACCTTCAACCGGCGCTTCAGGCGGGTGATGGGCGCGAGCCCGAGCGAGTATCGCAGCGCCTGAGGGCGTCAGCGTTTCACCCAGCGGTGATAGGTCAAAGCGAGCGCGATGCAGTGCGCCAGCGGCTCGGCCGACGGCTCACTGCCGACAGCGAAGATCAGCGCCCGGTTGCCGTCATAGCGGAACTGCTCGGGATAGTGGCGCCTGAACGTCTCGATCAGGCTGGTCTGGCAATGGACATAGAGCGCGTAATGCGTCGACGAGCCCTTCAGCGCGTCGGCTCGCACCGTCGTCCCTGTCCTCGGCCGCTCGGGCAGCCAGGCCGGCTCGCCCCATTTCAACGTCTCGGTCAGCGGGCCGATGTCGGAGTTCGCGGCGGCGACGTCGAGGATCGCCTGGCGCAAACGCAGCATGGGCAGCCGAAGCGGCTCCGGCAGCGATCCGAATTTCGCCTCGACGGCCGCGTCGGTGAATGGCGCAAATCTCACGAGCTGCTCCTGACCACCAGCCGGCGCGGCGCTCGGATCAGCGTCCCGCCTTCGCACCGAAGATCATGCAGGTCTCGGTCCCATGCGCCAACAGCTTGCCCTGCGCATCGAGCAGGCGCCCCTCGGTGGTCGCGATCGTGCCGCCGCGGTGGATCAGCCGGCCCTCGCAGCGGACCTCGCCGCTCTCGGGCATGACCGGGCGGACATAGTTGAGCTTCATCTCCAGCGTGGTGTAGCCCTCGCCGATCTTCAGCGTCGAATGGGCGGCGCAGGCCATGGCGGAGTCGAGGATCGTCGCGGTCCAGCCGCCATGGATGGTCCCGAGCGGGTTGAAGAAGCGCGGCGAGGGCTTTCCGACGAAGACCACCCTGCCCTCCTCGACCTCGGCGAGATCGAAATCCATCGCATCGGCGAAGGGCGGGCCCGGATGACGGCCTTCGAGAATGCCGCGCAGGAAGGAAGCACCGTCCTCCGCGAGCAGGACATCACGGCTGACGACACCGACGCTGCGGGACATGGGCAAGGCCTCGATCCATTTCGTGTAGATACACGATAAAAAGGAAGGCGCGGCGCGGTCAAGCGCTGCTGCGAGCGCGCGCGGCCTCCAGCCGGTCTTTGTCGCTCAGGTCGTCTGCCGGGCGGCGCGCCGGACCGCCTTCAGGGCATCGCGGGTCTCGCCCCAGCGTTCGCGGCCGAGCCCGCCTTCGATCCGGTCCTGCGCCGCGCGCCAATAGGGGATCGCCGCCTCGATGGCGGCGCGGCCCTTGTCGGTGACCGCATAGACCAGCGCCCTGCCCTTGCAATCGACGGGTTCGATCAATTGCTCGGCCGCCAGCAATTGCAGGTTCCGGGTCAAGGACGTGCGCTCCAGGGCGAAGCGGTCGGCCAGCTCCGTGACCGAGCGCCAAGCCCCGGTCGAGAGCGCCGAGAGCAGCACGAACTGGGTGATCTTGAGCCCGCTCGGCCGCATCGCCTCGTCATAGGCCCGGGTCACGGCACGCGCCGTCATCCGCACATGCAGGGCGACACAGGAGCGGGCGATCTCGTCGAGGCGCGGGTCGGGCGTGGGCGTGGTCATCACGGCAGGATAGTTCATTGCGCGGAAAAGTGGGAACCGGATTTTCGAGGGAACGGCAACTCTAAACTCCTAGAAACGATCACGTTTTCCATGCCCGGCCTGCCGCTCCGGCATGCGGCACGAGCGCACGGGCCGGCAGGGATGAGTCACGCATTCACCTTTTGCGCGGAGGCTTCCTTGACTCGGGAAAGGGGCGCCCCTATCTCCGCCCTGCCCGTTAGCACTCACGTTAGGAGACTGCTAACAGGCACCCATAACGGGCCAGCCTAGCGCCAGAGCCCGCCCAGAATTTGACCGAGAGGAAGACAGAACCATGAAGTTCCGTCCGCTGCATGACCGCGTTGTGGTCCGTCGCCTTGATAGCGAAGAGAAGACCAAGGGCGGCATCATCATCCCCGACACCGCCAAGGAAAAGCCCCAGGAGGGCGAGGTCGTGTCCGTGGGCCCTGGCGCCCGCGACGACGCCGGCAAGCTGGTTGCGCTCGATGTCAAGAAGGGCGATCGCGTCCTCTTCGGCAAGTGGAGCGGCACCGAGGTCAAGATCGACGGCCAGGATCTCCTGATCATGAAGGAATCCGACATTATGGGCGTCATCGGCTGATCGGCCTGACGACCCTTCAAATCCTCAATCCGGAGTAGTCAAATGGCTGCCAAAGACGTCAAGTTCTCCACCGATGCCCGCGACCGCATGCTGCGCGGCGTCGAAATCCTCGCCAACGCCGTCAAGGTGACGCTCGGCCCGAAGGGCCGCAACGTCGTGATCGAGAAGTCGTTCGGCGCCCCGCGCATCACCAAGGACGGCGTCACCGTCGCCAAGGAAGTCGAGCTTTCCGACAAGTTCGAGAACATGGGCGCCCAGATGGTGCGCGAAGTGGCCTCGAAGCAGAACGACGCCGCCGGTGACGGCACCACCACCGCGACCGTTCTGGCCGCCGCCATCGTCCGCGAGGGCACCAAGGCGGTTGCCGCCGGCATGAACCCGATGGACCTGAAGCGCGGCATCGACCTCGCCGTCGAGGCGATCGTTTCGGACCTGAAGAAGAACTCGAAGAAGGTCACCTCGAACGCGGAAGTCGCGCAGGTCGGCACCATCTCGGCGAACGGCGACGAGTCGGTCGGCAAGATGATCTCGACCGCCATGCAGAAGGTCGGCAACGAGGGTGTCATCACCGTCGAGGAAGCCAAGACCGCCGAGACCGAGCTCGACGTCGTCGAGGGCATGCAGTTCGACCGTGGCTATCTCTCGCCCTACTTCATCACCAATGCCGAGAAGATGGTCGCCGAGCTCGAGGACCCCTACATCCTCGTCTTCGAGAAGAAGCTGTCGTCGCTCCAGGCGATGCTGCCGATCCTCGAGGCCGTCGTTCAGACCGGCAAGCCGCTCCTGATCATCGCCGAGGACGTCGAGGGCGAGGCCCTGGCCACGCTCGTCGTCAACAAGCTCCGTGGCGGCCTGAAGGTCGCGGCCGTCAAGGCTCCGGGCTTCGGTGATCGCCGCAAGGCCATGCTCGAGGACATCTCGATCCTGACCGCCGGCCAGATGATCTCGGAAGACCTCGGCATCAAGCTCGAGACCGTGACGCTCAACATGCTCGGCCGCGCCAAGAAGGTGCGCATCGAGAAGGAGAACACCACGATCATCGACGGCGCCGGCAAGAAGAAGGACATCGAAGGCCGCGTCGCCCAGATCAAGGCCCAGATCGAGGAGACCTCCTCGGACTACGACCGTGAGAAGCTCCAGGAGCGTCTGGCCAAGCTCGCCGGCGGCGTCGCGGTCATCCGCGTCGGCGGCGCGACCGAGGTCGAGGTCAAGGAGAAGAAGGACCGCGTCGACGATGCCCTGAACGCCACCCGCGCTGCGGTGGAAGAAGGCATCCTGCCGGGCGGCGGCGTCGCCCTGCTGCGCGCCCTCTCCTCGGTCAAGTCGATCAAGACCGCCAACGACGACCAGAAGACCGGTGTCGAGATCGTCCGCAAGGCGATCACCGCTCCGGCCAAGCAGATCGTCGACAACGCCGGCGATGACGGCGCGGTCGTGGTCGGCAAGCTGCTGGAGTCGAAGGACTACGCCTACGGCTACAACGCCCAGACCGGCGAGTTCGGCGACATGGTCAAGGCCGGCATCATCGACCCGACCAAGGTCGTGCGCACGGCGATCCAGGACGCGGCTTCGATCGCCGGCCTGCTGATCACCACCGAGGCGATGATCGCCGAGCTGCCGAAGAAGGAAGCCCCGATGCCCCCGATGGGCGGTGGCGGCATGGGCGGCATGGACTTCTGAGGAAGTCCAGACGCCCGAAAGCCTGAAGTGCCGAAACCGGGCAAGCCCGGTTTCGGTGGCGGCATGGACTTCTGAGGAAGTCCGAGCCCTCAAGCTCGATAATGATGAAGGCCCGGCTTGCGCCGGGCCTTTTTTCGTCGATCGCCTCGTCCCGCTTTGCACAGCTGCAAAAGCGCGCAGACTTGCATCGACTTTGGTTGTAGGCCTTAGATCGACCCAGGTGCGGCATCCTGCCGCGCCTCGATCCTTGCCGAGGCCAAGCCAATGCTGAACAACCCAGCACTTTCAGACGCCGCCAAGCTCGTCGGCCGCATCCTCCTCGCCCTGATGTTCGTCCTGGGCGGCTGGTCCAAGATCTCCGGATACGCCGGCACGCAACAATACATGGCCTCGGCCGGCGTCCCTGGCATCCTGCTGCCGCTCGTCATCATCGTCGAGCTGATCGGCGGGCTGATGATCGTCTTCGGCTACAAGACCCGGCTCGCAGCGCTTGCCCTGTTCGGTTTCACCATCGCTGCGTCGGTGCTCTTCCACATGAACTGGGCGGCACCGATGCAGCAGCTGTTGTTCATGAAGAACCTCGGCATCGCCGGCGGCTTCCTCCTGCTCTTCGCGGCCGGTGCCGGCGCCTATTCGGTCGACAAGGACTGAGGCGAGGCACCGGGCCACTCCAGCGGCCATGCAGATGCGAGAAACCTAGCAGCAGCTCGTACCGGGAGCGTCGCCGCACGGCAGGCCGCGCAGGCGCCGCATCACGATCTCGGAAAAATACCGGCCCGGCCTTGAGTCGGGCCTTTTTTGTCGGCACGGCTGCTCTACAACATGCTTCCAACCAGGTGCGTCGCCGCGCCGTTTCCCGACAAGGACCGTTTCATGCGCCTGTTGAGTTTCGCTGTCGCCGCGCTGGCCCTGATCGCGCTCGTCGTCGGGCAGCAAAGCGGCAGTACCGGCATGCTCGGAATGGGCGTGGTCGGCGTGCTGCTGACCGTCGCGACCTGGCGCTCGGCCGGGATCAGCTATTTCCTCAAGATCTTCTCGGGGATCTTCGGCACCGAATACGTGATCTTCGGGCTCGGCGCCGTGCTCTCCCAGGTCGGCTGGTGGCCCCAGGCCTGGGCGGCCGCCGCCCCGCCGACCAGTCTCGGCACCACCGTCGCCGTCTTCGGCATCCTGATCTATGTGATCTCGTTCGTGCCGGTGGTGCGGCGCATCGCCGACCTCGCCTCGCCCTATTTCCTGGCGCAGGACCCGAGCAGCATGAATCTCGGGCCGCTCGGCCGCTATCCGATGAAGCTCGGCCACTTCGCGGTGGCCGCCGTCGTCTTCCTGATCGTGCTCAACCAGGCGCAGGTCGGCATCTCGCTGCGCATCAACTTCTTCTATCGCGACTTCTACAACGCCCTGCAGGAGAAGAACGCGCCGGTCTTCTGGGACCAGCTCATCAACGTCTTCGGCGTCTGGGCCGCGATCTCGGTGATCAGCGTGCTGATCGAGACCGTAGCCAATTCGGTGCTGCTGATCCGCTGGCGCGAATGGATGGCCGCCGAATACAACAAGCGTTGGCTGCAGAACAGCAATCATTACCGGATCTCGCTTGCCGGCACCGCCGACAACCCGGACCAGCGCATCTCGGAGGACACGCGCTCCTTCCTCAACCAGACCTACGCCTTCTCACTGACGCTGATCACGCAGGTCTCGACCCTCGTCTCGTTCTCGATCATCCTGTGGTCGATCCCGGTCGCGATCACGGTGCCCGGCACCGATATCGTCATCCCCGGCTTCATCTTCTGGGCGACGCTGATCTATGCAGCGATCGCGACCTGGATCACCCATCTGATCGGCAAGCCGCTGATCGGGCTCGAATTCGAGCAGGAGCGGCGCGAGGCGAACTTCCGCTTCTCGCTCGCCCGCCTGCGCGAATACTCCGAGCAGATCGCGCTGATGCGCGGCGAGACCGCCGAGCGGCGCCATCTCGGCGAGACCTTCGGCGGCATCGTCACCAACTTCTACAACCTGCTCTGGCGCCGGCTGAAGCTGACGACCTTCACCCTGTCCTACAACCAGGCCAACGTCGTCATCCCCTTCCTGCTGCTGGCGCCCTACTACTTCGCCGGTGCCATCGCCTTCGGCGTGCTGACCCAGGTCTCGTCGGCCTTCGGCCGGGTCGAGACGGCGATGTCCTTCTTCATCAACAGCTACCAGTCGATCGCTTCCTATCTCGCCTCGATCAACCGCCTCACCACCTTCGAGACCGCGATCGCGCAGGCCGAGGCGCAGGCGGCCGGGGCTCCTGGCGCCAATATCGAGATGGACGAGCAGCCTGGCCCTGATGCCAAGGTCAAGGACCTCACTCTGAACCTGCCGAATGGCACGCCGATCGTGACCGTGCCTGAGCTGACCCTGCCGGCCGGGCGCGCGACGCTGGTGATCGGCCCCTCGGGCTCGGGCAAGTCGACGCTGTTCCGCGCTCTCTCAGGCATCTGGCCGTTCGGCAAGGGCCAGGTCGAAACGCCGGCCGACACGCGTATGCTGCTCCTGCCGCAGCGGCCCTATCTGCCGCAGGGAACGCTCCGCGCCGCCATCGCCTACCCGGCCGAGCCCGACGCCTTCCCCGATGCCGAACTCCGCGCCGCCATGGACAAGGTGAAGCTCGGCCATCTCGCCGAACGGCTCGACGAGGTCGATCTGTGGGGCCAGCGCCTCTCGGGCGGTGAGCAGCAGCGCCTCGCCGTGGCCCGCGCTCTGCTCGCCAAGCCGGACTGGCTCTTCCTCGACGAGGCCACCGCCTCGCTCGACGAGAAGCTCGAGGGCGAGATCTACGCGATGATCCGGCGCGAGCTGCCGCAGACCAGCGTGGTCTCGATCGGCCATCGCTCGACGCTGCGCGAGATGCATGAGGAGCTGATCGCGATGGAGCGGAACCCCGACGGGACCCACAGCCCGCGCGTCAGGGCGATGGAGCCGGCGGCGTAACGCCCTGACCGGCGGGCCCTCTTTCGGCAGAACCCGATACTTCGACAAGAAATCGCCGTGCCTCCGGGAAGAGGCACGGCGATCTGGAAACTGCTGATCTCAGGCGGAACGGAAGCGTCGTTCGAAGGCAGGCCGAAAAGCCGAACCCGGAATGACGGGCTTCGTCAGATACCGCGGTCGAAGCGGATCTCGCCGGAGGCGGTCTTGAGCACCAGCCGCCCCTCGACCAGATCCCACTGTCTGGAGCCGCGCAGCGCCAGCAGGAAGGTGCGCTCGAAATCCATCACCGCCTTGTCGCAGGCGCGCTTGGTCACAGCGACGGGCCCGACGGCAAAGCCCTGCTGACGCAGGGGATAGGCCGAGGCCGAATAGGTGTTGCAGCCCGCAAAGCCGGTGCCGCGCAGATTGGAGTCGACCTTCAGCGTGATGCGCCGGTCATTGATCGGCTTGCCGTTGAACTGGATCGCCGTCCAGGACGCATCGAGCGGGAAGTTCTTTTCCTGCTTGGGCGGTGGCGCCGCCTGTCCTTCCTGCGGAATCTGCGAAGGCCGCTGGCGACCCTGCGCCAAGACGTCACCCGCGAGGGCCGGCAACAGGGAAAAGGCGATGGCGGCCGCAAGGCCGAGGCGCGACTGCATGCTCAACTGGTCCAGACCCCGGATTGGAAATAGCGCGACGGGCAAAGGTTAATTCCAATTGTCACCACTGCACCGAGAGGGAGGCGAAACGCAAGTCTCGATCACCCTCACGGCGCAATCAACCGCAGCAAAAAGCTCATCCGCGGCAAATCGGCGACGCCTCCGCATCCGGCCTGGTCAAAGGCGCGTAACCCGAGAATGCGTCGGGATTCCGGCGCAGGCGCGCGTCCGTTCCCCCCCAAAGGCCGCGCGGACGGAGGCCGCCTCCCGGTGGGGGCGGCCTCTTTCGCCTGTCAGATCCGCGCCTGGAGCCGCTCGATCAGCGGGTTGGTGCGGCGGAAGACATAGTCGAGCGCGCGCACGGTGATGTCGTCGGCGCCGGCCCGGGTCAGTTCCTCGACCAGCGGGAACACCGCCTTCTTCGGGCAATGCAGGGTCACGACGCCGTCCTCGCCCCCGGCGCCGAAAGGCAGGCGGGCGCCAAGGCGCTGCGCGATCTCGGCGAGACGCTGCGGCGAAACCGCATGCAGCACGGCGCGGACCTCGCGCAGCGAGCGCGCCTCCTCTTCGGCGGCGATACGGCCGAGAATGGCGGCAGCGGCGTTGCGCGCCCGCTCGCCCCAGGGCGCCCGGACCGAGGCGACGAGATTGGCCTCCGAGGCCAGCATGACGCCGTCGTCGAGGACCTTCAGCGCGTTGGCGACCAGCGTCGAGCCGGTGGTCGTGATGTCGACGACGATCTCGGCCGTGCCGGCGGCCGGCGCGCCCTCGGTCGCGCCGAGGCTCTCGACGATGCGGTAATCGGCGAGGCCGTGGCTGGCGAAGAAGCGCCGCGTCAGGTTGACGTATTTGGTGGCGACGCGAAGCTTGTTGCCGGTGCGGGCGCGCATGGTCGCGGCGACATCGTCGAGATCGGCCATGGTGCGGACGTCGATCCAGGCCTGCGGCACCGCGACGACGACATTGGCGTTGCCGAAGCCGAGCGGGGTCAAGAGTTCGATCGCCGCATCGGCGTCGGAAACCTGCTCACGAACGAGGTCCTCGCCGGTGATGCCGAGATGGACGGCGCCCGAGGCGAGCTGCGCCACGATCTCGGAAGCCGAGAGGAACGCGACCTCGGCCCCTTCCAGCCCGGCGATGGCGGCGCGATATTCGCGCGAACCGCGCGCCTGGACGAAGGAGAGCCCTGCCCGGCCGAAGAAGGCGGTGGCGTTCTCCTGCAGCCGGCCCTTGGACGGCACGGCCAGGACAAGCGGAGCGTCGTTCATGGTGTTCTCCGCGCCGCTCATTTCGTCGCCCCCGCCAACCGGTCGAGCCAGACCGAGGCGCCGACCGCAGCAACCGGGCCAGGTGCGCCGAGGCGCTGCAGCACGCCGTCATAGCGGCCGCCACCGGCGATCGGCTTCAGCTCAGGCTTGGCGGGATCATGCAGTTCGAAGATGAAGCCGGTGTAGTAGTCGAGATTGCGGGCAAAGGCGGCGGAGAAGCCGATATTGCCGACCTCGACGCCGCGGGCGGCCAGGAAGCCGGTGCGTTCGTCAAAGACGTCGAGCGCCGCGGCGAGATCGAGCCCGGCTTCGCCAGCCAGCTTGCGCCAGGCTGCCGAGGCGCTGTCTGGATCGCCGCTGATCGCCAGCGCCCGGCCGAGCAGCGCCCTCGCCTCGTCGCTGACCGGATTGTCGCGCTCGGCGGCACGCGCCAGGAAGCGCTCGGCAATGTCACCCGCCGAGCGGCCGCCGACCGTCGAGATGCCGGCGATCGAAAGCACGTCCTCGACGAAGGCACGGGCGGCCTTGGGGTCCTGCCCTTCCAGCGCCTTGAGCAGGCCGGCATGGGTCGCCTCGGTCGCGGCAGCCGGCGCATCGAGCGCGGAGACCGCGTCGGCGCCCTTGCCTTGCGCGACCGCACGCATCAGGCGGCGGCGAGCGGCCTGCGGCACGCCGAGCCCGTCGAGCAGGGCGGCGAGCAGGGCGACATCGCCCATCAGCAGGCGCGGCTGGGAAAGCCCAAGCGCCGCGACGGCTTCAACGGCGAGCGCCAAGATCTCGGCATCGGCGGCGGCGACATCCTCGCGGCCGAAGGATTCGATGCCGGCCTGGGCGAACTCGCCGGGCTCGTTGGCGCGCATCCGGAAGACCGGGCCGGCATAGGCGTAGGAGGCCGGCTCGGTGGAACGGGCGGCGATATGGGCAAGCGCGACCGGGATCGTGTATTCCGGCCGCAGGCACCATTCGCGACCGTCGAGATCCTGCGTCAGGAAGATGCGGCGGCGGATATCCTCGCCGGAGAGGTCGAGGAAGGGCTCGGCAGGCTGCAGGATCGCGGGTTCGGCGCGGGCATAGCCCTCGCGCTCGAACAGCGCGATCACGGTGTCGATGCTGGCACGGGTCGCGGTCACGGCATTGGTCCTGTTGCGGCGCCGTCCTAGCAGGAGCCGCTCTGATTTTCGACGGTTTTTAGGGAATTGGGTTAGCGGGAATCCCTTCGCCCGCTACCCGTCACCGTCATGCTCGCCCTTGTGGCGAGCATCCACGTCTTGGACACCGTCCTCGATCAAGGAAGACGTGGATGATCGGGACAAGCCCGGGCATGACGGAGGAGCACCTTTTTCACCCCTTCGACCAGCTCGGCCGCCGGCAGGGAAAACTGCGCTTCCGCCTGCCTGGCCTTGTGCTCGGCGGAATCCTTGACCTCGCGGCCGGCGGCGGCGAGCTCGGCGCCGAGGATCAGGTCCTTGATCACCACCGTGCCGGCATCGCGCTCGGAGGAGCCCTGGATCACCGCGCAGACGGCGCCGCGCCGGTCGGCATATTTCATCTGGGCGTTGAAGCCGGACGAGCCGAGATAGAGATCGGCACGCAACAGCGGCTTGCCGTCTTCGTCCTTCGCCTGCCGGAGCTGCGACACCATCGCCTGATAGCCCGGCATGAACTCCGGCGACTTGTTGTCCATCGCGGTGACGACGACGAGCGGCAGCTCGGCCTTCTGGTCGACGATCGGCGACTTCACCGCCTTCAGCGCCGAGTAAAGCCGGGAGACGCCGATCGAGAAGCCGGTCGCCGGCACGGGCTCGGGCCGGAAGCGACCGACGAGACCGTCATAGCGCCCGCCGCCCGCGACCGAACCGAAGCGCACGACCTGCCCGTCCTCATTGGTCACCGGGAAGGTCAGCTCCACCTCGTAGACCGGGCCGGTATAGTATTCGAGGCCGCGCACGACCGAAGGATCGATGATGATGCGGCCGAGATAGCCGGCCGCCGTCACGAGTTTGCGGATCTGCTCGAGCTCCTCAATGCCGGAGCGGCCATTCTCGGCGCTCTCGACGAGCTTGCCCAGTTCGGCCACGGCCTCGGCCGAAAGCTCGGCTGCCCGGGCACCGTCGGCGGCGGTCGACTTGCCGAGCTCGGCGAGCTTCTGGCCCAGCTCGAGATAGCGCAGGATCGTGTCGGCTTGGACGCTCGTCAGCCCCGCGCCTTTGGTGAAGTCGCCACTCTCGTCCTTGCGGCCCTCGCCGAGCAGCTTGCCGACTTCGGCCAGCGGGAACTTGTCGGCCTTGTCGATGGCGCGCAGCACCGCGAGGCGCGCGGCCTGGTCGATGCCGGCGGCATCCATCACCCCGTCGAGCACCTTGCGGTTGTTGACCTTGACGACATAGTCGCCGCGCTTGATGCCGAGCCGCTCCATCGTGTCGGCGGCGAGCATGCAGATCTCGGCATCGGCCGCGACCGTGCCGGAGCCGACGATATCGGCGTCGAACTGCATGAACTGGCGGAAGCGCCCCGGCCCCGGCTTCTCGTTGCGGAAGACATAGCCGGCGCGATAGCTGCGATACGGCTTCGGCAGCGCGTCAAAATTCTCGGCGACATAGCGGGCGAGCGGCGCCGTCAGATCATAGCGCAGCGAGAGCCATTGCTCGTCATCGTCCTGGAAGGAAAAGACGCCCTCGTTCGGCCGGTCCTGGTCCGGCAGGAATTTTCCCAGCGCATCGGTGTATTCGACGAAGGGCGTCTCGACCGGGTCGAAGCCATAGAGCGAAAAGCTCTCGCGGATGACGGACAGCATGCGCTCGGTGGCGGCGACATCGGCCGGGCCACGGTCGACGAAACCGCGCGGCTGGCGGGCTTTCAGCTTGTCGGTCTTCGACATCGGTCTTGCGTCACTTCTCGGAACGGGAAAATCCGCCCGTGGGTTAGACCGTGAGGACGCAGGGGGCAAGCCTTCGCGGCCATCACGTGAGGGCTGCCATTCCGGGGCGCTGCGCAGCAGCGAACCCGGAACCCACGACTGGGCAGCCTTTCGTCAATCCTGGTTCGAAGCGTCTCACCCGGTCGTGGGTTCCGGGCTCCTGCCTGCGGCAGGCCCCGGAATGACGGGGAGACGGCGAACTCATTCCGCCGCGACCAGAGCCTCCGCCGCGGGAGCCTCCCCGATCCCCGCCGCCGCCAGCTTCGCCGGGACCGGCCCGCCCGTCGCCCAGTCGAGCAGTTCGGCGGTGTGGACCACCGGCGTCGTCGCGCCGTTATCGGCAAAGCCCTTGGCTAGCTGCGTCATGCAGCCGATGTTTCCGGTGGCGACGAGGTCGGGCCGGGTGCGGCCGATATTGCCGATCTTGCGCTCGCGCAGTTGCCCGGCGATCTCCGGCTGGAGGATGTTGTAGACGCCTGCCGAGCCGCAGCAGATGTGGCCCTCCGGCACTTCCTTCACCCTGAAGCCGGCGCGCGACAGCAGGCGCTTCGGCCCGTCCTTGAGCTGCTGGCCGTGCTGCATCGAGCAGGCGGAGTGATAGGCGACGGTGAGATCGAAGCCGCGCACCGGCGCGATCTCCAGCGTCTCGACGAATTCGGTGACGTCCTTCGCCAACGCCGAAACCTTCGCCGCCTTCTCGGCATAGGCGGGCTCGTTGCGGAACATGAAGCCGTAATCCTTGATCGTCGTGCCGCAGCCCGAGGCCGTGATCAGGATGGCATCGAGCCCCTCGCCCTCGATCTCGGCCATCCAGGCGTCGATATTGGCGCGGGCAAAGGCGAGCGCGTCATGCTCGCGGCCCATATGATGGACGAGCGCGCCGCAGCAGCCCTCGCCCTTGGGCAGCACCACCTCGACGCCATGGCGGGTCAGCAGACGGATCGTCGCCTCGTTGATGCCAGGGTCGAGCACCGGCTGGGCGCAGCCGGAGAGGATGGCGACGCGCCGCTTTCGCTCACCGCTGGCCGGGAAATTCTGCGGCCCCTCCATCGCCGAGCGGTTCGGCAGGCTCCAGGGCGCCAGCGCCAGCATCGCCTTCAGCGAGGCGCCTAGATGCGGCAGAGCGCCGAGTGCTCCGGCGAAGGGCTTGCCGAGCCTGGCCGCCAGCATGGCGAGGCGAAAACGGCCGGGATAGGGCAGGACCGCCGCCAGCAGGCGCCTGAGCGCCCGGTCATGCCAGGGGCGCTCATAGGTTTCCTCGATATGGGCACGGGCATGGTCGACGAGGTGCATATAGTGCACGCCCGAGGGACAGGTCGTCATGCAGGACAGGCAGGAGAGGCAGCGGTCGATATGCTTGACGACCTCCGCCGTCGCCGGCCGCTCGTTCTCGAGCATGTCCTTGATCTGGTAGATGCGCCCGCGCGGCGAATCGAGCTCGTCGCCGAGCAAGAGATAGGTCGGGCAGGTCGCTGTACAGAAGCCGCAATGCACGCAGGTGCGCAGAATCTTCTCCGAAGCCGGCAGGCGCGGATCGGAGGCGAGATGCTCAGGGGTGAAATTGGTCTGCATGATCTCGTCCGTGTCGCCCTGTACGTCATGGTCGGGCCTGTCCCGACCATCCACGTCTTTCCTTCGATCCGCGCCGCAAGACGTGGATGCTCGGCACAAGGCCGAGCATGACGGAAACGACGGTCAAATCCCCGCATACATCCGGCCGGGCTCGAACACGCCCTCCGGGTCGAAGCTCTTCTTGATACCCGCCGTCACCCGCATCAGCGGTTCGGCAAGCGGTTCGAAGACCGGCACGACAGCGCGCACCGCATCGGGCGCCCGCACC
Organism: Allobosea rubneri; assembly: GCF_032464875.1. Classification (NCBI taxonomy): domain Bacteria; kingdom Pseudomonadati; phylum Pseudomonadota; class Alphaproteobacteria; order Hyphomicrobiales; family Alloboseaceae; genus Allobosea; species Allobosea rubneri. Next base: position 75,075 of record NZ_JAWDID010000006.1, on the reverse strand, counting down.
AGCGTGGCGTGGCCGCCCAGCGGCTTCGTCGCAGCGCGGATCGTGGCGGCACCGGCATCGCCATGCGCGGGGACGGCGAGCCAGACCAGACCACCGCCCCAATCGTAGAACCAGCGTGCCTGCGGGATGGCACGCGCGATCGCGGCGGTCGCCTTCGGGCCATTGGTCGGCGCCAGCGACAGCCGCCAGACCGCCTCGTCGCTGCCGGCGAAGAAGGCCGCATCGCGGACCTCGCGCCAGAGCTTGTCCGAGGTGCGGCCCTCGATCAGTTCGGGCCGGCCATGGGCCTTGAGCAGACGCGCGAGCTCGGCGGCGCGATAGCTGATCGAGGCGGAGAAATTCTCCAGCCTGAGCACGGTGCGAGCATCCTCGCCGCCGATCCCGGCCGGCAGATGCGCCGCGGCCATGGGCTCGAAGGGCGAGCCGAGCGCGGCCGAGAGCAGCGCCACCGCCACCTCGTCGGAGAGGCCCTCCCAGATCAGGGTGACGACGCGCTCCGGCCGCGGCAGGACGCGGAAGGTCACCTCGGTCAGGAAGCCGAGCGTGCCGAAGCTGCCGGCGACGAGCTTCACCAGATCGAGCCCGGTGACGTTCTTCATCACCCGCCCGCCCGACTTCACCAGCTCGCCGCGGCCATTGATCAGCTTGATGCCGATCAGGGAGTCGCGGGCAGCGCCGGCATTGATGCGGCGCGGGCCGGAGATGTTGCCAGACGCGATGGCGCCGATCGTCGGCTCTCCCTCGCTGCCCAGCAAAGCGCGATGGTCCATCGGCTCGAAGGGCAGCATCTGGCCTCGGCTTGCCAGCGTCTGCTCGATCAGCTTCAGCGGCGTTCCGGCCCGGGCTCCGATCACCATCTCGGCGGGCTCATAGAGGGTGATGCCGGTGAGGCCGGCGCTGGAGAGCGTGCTGACGGCGTTGTCCGGCCGTCCCAGGCCGGAACGCGTGCCGCCGCCGCGGATGGCGAGCGGGATGCGCGCCTCGATGATAGAGGCGACGACGGCGCAGGCCTGTGCATCGGTGGTGGGAGTGTGCAGCATCACGCAGCGATCCGACCTTCGAGCGGGAAAACCTTCGCCGGGTTGAGCAGCCAGCGCGGGTCGAACACCGCCCTCACCCGCTGCTGCTGATGCAGGTCTGCCTCGTTGAACTGGACGGTCATCAGGTCGCGCTTCTCGATGCCGACGCCATGCTCGCCGGTCAGGCAGCCGCCGACCTCGACGCAGAGCTTGAGGATGTCGTTGCCCGCATCCTCGGCCTTCTGCGCCTCGACCGGGTCGTTGCAGTTGTAGAGGATCAGCGGGTGGAGATTGCCGTCGCCGGCATGGAAGACATTGGCGACGCGCAGGCCGTAGCCCTTGATGATCTCGTCCATGCGGCGCAGCACGAAGGGCAGCTGCCCGGTCGGGATTGTACCGTCCATGCAGATATAGTCGGCGATCCGCCCGGTGGCGCCGAAGGCTGATTTGCGGCCCTTCCAGATCGCCGCCGTCTCCATCGCCGACTTGCTCTCCTTCACCGTCTTGACGCCGTGCTCGCGGGCGATGGCGACGATGCGGGCGAGCTGGGCGTCCATCTCGGCATCCGAGCCCTCGACCTCGATGATCAGCAGCGCCTCGACATCCATCGGATAGCCGGCCTTGGCGAAGGCCTCGCAGATCTCGATCGCCGGCTTGTCCATGAATTCCATCGCGACCGGGATGATGCCGGCGCCGATGATAGCGGCAACCGCCGCGCCCGCCTCCTCGCTGCTCGGGAAGCCGAACAGCACCGGGCGGGCGCCCTCGGCCGAGCGCAGGATGCGCACCGTCGCCTCGGTGACGATGCCGAGCTGGCCCTCGGAGCCGATGATCAGGCCGAGCAGGTCGAGCCCCGGCGCATCGAGATGGGCGCCGCCGATCTCGACGATGCTGCCGTCGAGCATCACCAAGGTGACGCCGAGCACATTGTTGGTGGTGACGCCGTATTTCAGGCAATGCGCCCCGCCGGAATTCATACCGATATTGCCGCCGATCGAGCAGGCGAGCTGCGAGGACGGGTCGGGCGCATAGAAGAAGCCGTCGGCCGAGACCGCGCCTGTGACGGCGAGATTGGTGACGCCGGCCTGCACCTTGGCGACGCGGTTGGCGTAGTCGATCTCGAGGATGCGGTTCATCTTCGAGACGCCGATGACCACCGCATCCTCCTGCGGGATGGCGCCGCCGGCGAGCGAGGTGCCGGCGCCGCGCGGCACGACCGGCACGCCCTGCTCGCCGCAATAGCGCAGCACGGCGGCGACCTCCTGGGTGGTCGAGGGCAGCACGACGGCGAGCGGCATGCGGCGATAGGCGGTCAGCGCGTCGGTCTCGTAGGGCCGGCGCTCATCCTCGCTGGCGATCAGGGCCTCGGGCGCGACGAGCCGGGCGAGCCCCGCGAGAATCTGCTCGCGGCGGGCGAGAATCTCGGCCCGGGGCTCCGGAAATGCGATGGCGCTCATGGTCGTTTCTCCTTCGTCCACCCAGCCCTCATCCTGAGGAACCGCAAAGCGGCGTCTCGAAGGATGCTCCAGCGCACTCTGGAACATCCTTCGAGACGCGCTCCGCCGGAGCGCTCCTCAGGATGAGGGCTGAGCCAACCTGACAACACTAGAACAATTCTCGGGTTGTTGCAGCGAGAGTAACGTGCATGATTATTTCCGAAACGGAAAAAATGGAGGCTGCGTGGATCGGTTCGGCGACCTCGACGTTTTCGCCCGCGTCGTCACCGCCAAGAGCATGTCGGCGGCCGGGCGCGAGCTGAACCTCTCGCCGGCCGTGATCTCGAAGCGGATCCGCCGGTTGGAAGAGCGCCTCGGCGTGCGTCTGCTGCAGCGAACCACGCGGCAGCTCTCGCTGACCGAGGCCGGCCAGGGCTTCTACGAGCGGGTCGTCGCGATCCTCGGCTCGATCGAGGAGGCGGAGGCCTGGGTGGCGAGCGGCGTCGGCCAGGCGCGCGGCACGTTGCGCGTCTCGGCGCCGACCTCGTTCGGCCGGCTGCACATCGCCCCGCATCTCAAGCCCTTTCTCGACGCCAATCCCATGGTCAATGTCGACCTGATCCTGACCGACGCCTTCGTCGACATCATCGGTGAAGGCTTCGACGTCGCGGTGCGGATCGCCGATCTCGAGGATTCCAGCCTGGTGGCGAAGCGGCTGGCGCCTAACCACAGAATCCTCTGTGCGACGCCGACCTATCTTGCCGTCCATGGCAGCCCGGCAACGATCGAGGAGCTGCAAAAGCACACCCTCATCGCCCACAACGCCGATCAATGGCGGCTCGACGGGCCGGAGGGGCCGGTCACGGTGCGCGTCACCGGGCAGCTGCGCACCAATTCCAGCGAAGTCGTGCGCGAGGCGCTGCTCGCCGGCGTTGGCATCGCCCTGCGCTCGACCTGGGATGTCGGGCCGGAGCTGAAGTCGGGCTCGCTGACGCGGGTGCTGCCGACCTATTCGGTCGGCAAGCGGGTCGCGGTCTACGCGGTCTATCCGAGTCGCCGCCATATGGAGCAGAAGGTCAGGGCCTTCGTGGATTTCCTCGCGGAACTCTACGGCGCGACGCCGTATTGGGATGAAGGGCTGGAACTGTAGAAGCCGCTTGCGCCGGACCGAAGGCGCCCTGCATGATCAGCGCGCAGATCGGCCTTAGAACCGCCGGTCCTCTTCTCCTGCCGCGTCGGATATCCGTCGATGACTGATCTTGTTTTCCAGCGCCTCGCCACCGCCGCCCTGGGATTTCTACTGCTCGCAGCAACGACAACATCGGCGGACGCCCAGATCAGGATCGACAGGGACCAGACCGGGCGAACCGTTGCGATCGTCGGCCTGCCGACCTCGGATGGCTGCGTCCGCGGGAGCGCGACGGGCCGGGTCGTCGACCGCAAATTCGAGAAGGGCGAGATGCGCGGCTTCACCTTCAACGAGCCCCCTTACGGCGACGGCTACATCAACCTTCCAGCGGCCTATGAAATCAGGGACCGCGCGGCCTTCGCGCGTGTTCAGGCGGCACTCAACGACCTGCTCCGCAAGGGCGCGCGCCTCAAGATCACCTCCGTCGCGTGTGGAGCGGGCGGCAGGATGATCGACCTCGCGTCGGCGACGCTGCTCGACGACGCGCCAGTGCCGAGAGCAGCCCCGGCTGCCGCTCCCGCGTCGGCGCCCGATGGCCGGCGCGCCGTCCCGGTGGCCGGCGACAACGCCGTGAAGTTGGAGGATGGCGACGACAGCGTGCTGCGGGCGCCGGACGGGCCGGCAGCGGCCTCCGCAGCGCCGCAACAGCAAGCCCCGCCACCACCGGCACCGCAGCCGGCACCTCAACGGCAAGCCTCGTCGAAACCGGCCGGCGACGACGAAGGTGTTTGGGACTTCTCCACCTATGGCCGTAAGGCCAAGCTCGGCATCGCCGATGGCAATCATTTCACGACGCTGATGCTGGACTGCGCGCAAGGCTCTGGCCGCACGACGATCCTGGCCGACGATCCGCAGGGCAGGTATCGGCGCGGCTCGCGGCAGACCTTCAGGATCACCGCCGGCGAGCACGTCGTCACGGTCACCGGCAAGGCCATCTATAACGATATGGATTCGGCGATGCAGATCGAGGCTACCATCGAGCTGGAGCCGCTGCGGGACGTGCTGTCGGAGATCGCGCGCCAGAGCCGCTTCGTGATCAGGACGCCCGGCGGCAGTCAGCCCGTCGACATCCGCGGCGCCGGCGCTGCCATCCCCAAATTCCTCGCCGCCTGCGGCAGGCGCCGATGAGTACCGCGACGGCCCGCCCGGGCGGAACCGCCTGATCACTCGTATTGCCTACCGGAGACAAGACATGTTCGGCTTCATCGAAGGCTTCAGCGTCGAGGTCTACGACCTGCGCTTCAACCGGATCGTACCCGCCTCGGCCCGGATGGAGCGGCTCTGGACGGGCGCACGCTGGACGGAGGGGCCGGCCTGGTTCCCGGCGCACAACACGGTGGTCTGGTCAGACATCCCGAACGACCGGATGATGCGCTATGACGCGCTCTCCGGCCATGTCGGCATCTTCCGCCAGCCCGCCCGCAATTCGAACGGCAACACCGTCGACCGGCAGGGCCGGCTCGTCACCTGCGAGCATGGCGGGCGGCAGGTGACGCGCACCGAGCATGACGGCTCGATCACCGTCCTCGCCAGCCATTTCGAGGGCAAGCGGCTGAACTCGCCCAACGACGTCGTGGTCAAATCGGACGGCTCGATCTGGTTCACCGACCCCGATTACGGCATCCTCAGCGACTATGAGGGCGACAAGGCCGAGAGCGAGATCGGGCGCTGCAATGTCTACCGCATCGACCCGCATTCCGGCGCGCTGACCATCGTCGCCGACGATTTCGTCAAGCCGAACGGCCTCGCCTTCTCGCCCGACGAGAGCGAACTCTACATCGCCGACACCGGCGCCAGCCACGACCCGGAGAACGGGCCGCGCCATATCCGCAAATTCGCGGTGACCGGAGACGGCACGACACTCGGAGCCTCCTCCGTCTTCGCCAAGAGCACGGCCGGCCTGTTCGACGGCTTCCGCTTCGACGTGACCGGCCGGCTCTGGACCAGCGCCGCCGACGGCATCCACGTCTTCCACCAGGACGGCACGCTGATCGGCAAGGTTCTGGTGCCCGAGATCGTCGCCAATCTCTGCTTCGGCGGGCCGAAGCGGAACCGGCTGTTCATCTGCGGCACGACCTCGCTCTATTCGCTGATGACCCACACCAACGGCGCCGCGTAACGCCGGCCGCTCTCCCGCAGCCCTCATTCTGAGGAGCGGGTGAAGCCCGCGTCTCGAAGGATGGTCCAGCGCTCTCGGAGCCTCCCGAGCATCCTTCGAGACGCAGCCTGCGGCTGCTCCTCAGGATGAGGGCTGTGGGAACTGCTGCTCGCGAGTGGCGCCGGCTGACGCTCAGTTCTCCGGCGGCGGCTTCTCGGGCCTGATCCAGCCGACGACGAAAGGCATCGAAAGCCCGAGCAGCATGAAGCGCGCGAGATGGTGCGCGCCGACATAGAGCGGATCGAGCCCCATGGCGAAGGCGAGCATCGCCATCGCCTCGAGCCCGCCCGGCGCGAAGGCAGCCATGGCGCTGGCATAGGGCACGCCGGCGAGCCACGCCGCCGGCCAGGCGAAGGCGAAGGCGACGAGCATCGAGACCACGAAGCCGCCGATCGCCAGCGGGAAGAGCGCCGCGATCTCGTTGCGCTTGAGATTTGAGACGCGCCCGCCCATGGCGGCGCCGAGCATCACCATCACCGCCGTGGCGATCTCCGGCGGCAACGTACCATGGACGATGCCGGCGCCGTGCAGCACGGCGCTCGCCAGCGTCGCGCCGAGGATATAGGGCGCCGTGACGCGCAGCCGGTCGAAGATCAGGCCGGTCGCGAGGGCACAGCCAAGCACCAGTACCATGTCGGGAAGGCTGATCACCGGCAAAGGCGGAGGGGCGCCGACCGCCCCGCCACCGCCACTGCTCAGCTTCATGATGCTGGGCAGCACGGCGACCAGCACGAGGATGCGGAAGAGCTGGATCGCGGCAATCCGGCCGATATTGGCGCCCTTGTCCTGCGCCACCGAGATCACCGCCGAGAGCGCTCCGGGGGCGGCGGCGAGCAGGGAATCGATCCAGGACCAGCGCGCGACGAAGCGCAGATAGGCCCCCGTGGCCAGCATGATCGCCGCCAGCGCGACGATCAGGATGAAGAGCGAGCCGGGATAGCGCGCCGTCGCCGCCAGCGCCTCGGGCGTCGCGGAAGAGCCGATCAGCGCACCCGACATCACCATGGTCGAATCGAACCAGGGCTTGCGCAGATCCGGCAGCGGCCGGATCACGCCGAGGATCGAGACCAGCAGCATCGAGCCTGAAATCCAGGCGGCGGGAATGTCGAGCAGGGCGAAAAGCCCGCCGCCGACCGCGGCGCAGGCGATCAGGGCAGCTTCGCGCGACAATGTGCGCAAGCGATAGGGCAGGAAGTTCGGAACGGGCATGCCTCAGGCCATGCGCCGGCACGGCGCATGGCGGCTTCAATGAAGGGCACGGCCGCTTTGGTCAAACGCCCGCATGGCGCATCTGCCATGCATTCGCGCTCAGGCCGAGAGCGCCTTCTGCAGCCGTTCGACGGCCTCGGTGAGATCGGACGCCTTGCGCGCGAAGCAGAGGCGCAGGCCGGTCTCGCCGCCCGGCCCGAAGGCGGCGCCCGGCGCCAGGCCGACATTGGCGGTGTCCACCAGCTCGATGGCGAGGGCCCGCGAATCGGTGCGGCCGTCGACGGCGAAGAACTGGTAGAACGCCCCGTCCGGCGCCTGCAGCGAGACGCGGTTGGTCGCCTTCAGCCCCTCGGCGATGATGCGGCGGCCTTCCTTAGCCCGGGCGATCTGCTCGGCGACGAAGGGCTCGCCCTCGTCGAGCGCCGCGATGGCCGCGCGCTGGACGAAGACCGGCGAGCCCGAGGTCGAGTACTGGATCAGGTTCTCGATGATCTGGCCCAGCGCCGGCGGGGCCTCGATCCAGCCGATGCGCCAGCCGGTCATCGCCCAGTTCTTCGAGAAGGTCTGGACGAAGAGGATGCGGTCCTCCTGCTCCATCACGTCATGGAAGGAAGCGGCGCGGGCCGAGCCGTCATAGACGAAGCGCGCATAGATCTCGTCGGCGATGATCCAGATGCCGTGCTTGCGGGCGATCGCCAGGATCGCGGCGAGTTCGTCGCGGGTCGCGGTCCAGCCGGTCGGGTTGGCCGGCGAATTGATGACGAGGGCGCGGGTGCGCGGCGTAATCGCCGCTTCGAGCTTGCCGAGGTCGAGCGTGAAGCGGCCCTGATGGAAGTCCATCGCGACGCAGACGGTGGCGGCACCGGCAACGCCGAGCGCCGCGGCGACGTTCGGCCAGGCCGGCGTCGGGATGACGATCTCGTCGCCGGCACCGGCGATCATCCGGACCGCGATCTGGACCGACTGCATGCCCGAGCCTGTGACGAAGAAGCGATCGGCTACGAAGGGCCTGCCATAGAGCGCGGTATGGTAGCGGGCGAGCGCCTCGCGCAGCTCCGGGATGCCGCGCTGCCAGGTGTAGAAGGTCTCGCCGTCGGCCAGCGACTTGTTGGCGGCGCGGACGATGAATTCCGGAGTCGGCAGATCGCCCTCGCCGACCCAGAGCGGGATCAGGCCGGGCTTCAGTCTGCCGTGGTTGACGACCTCGACGATCCCGCTTTCGGGCGCGCTGCGGGCCTCGGGTCGCAGGTCGGCAATCAGGCTGGTGCCGGCCGGGGCATGCATGTTCATGGTCGATCCTTCGCGGGAAACATGCCGCCCAATCTAGCCCATCGCCGGGCGCCGCGGCATGAAATCGCGAGATCGACCCGATCGCTCGCTGTGATGGTTCGCGGTCCCGTCATTGCGAGGAGCAAGGCGACGAAGCAATCCAGGTTGACGGGAGGAGCGCTGCCGCCCCTGGATTGCTTCGCCTACGCTCGCAATGACGATGGCGGCGTCAGGCCTGCTTCTGCTTCAGCAGGTCGCGGATCTCGCTGAGCAGGGCGATGTCCTGCGGCGGCGCCACCGGCTCGGCCGGCTTGGCCGCCTGCTTGCGCCGGAGGGTATTGATGCCCTTGACGACGAGGAACAGCACGAAGGCGATGATCATAAAGTTGACCGCGACGGTGAGAAAATTGCCATAGGCGAGGACGGCGCCCTGCTTCTTGGCATCGGCGAGAACCGGCGACGTGACGCCGCTGTTCAGCCCAAAGAAGTAGTTGGAGAAGTCGACGCTGCCGATCGCGCCGATCAGCGGCATGATGATGTCGCCGACGAGCGACTCGACGATCCTGCCGAAAGCGGCACCGATGATCACGCCGATGGCGAGATCGACGACATTGCCCTTCAGCGCGAATTCCTTGAATTCATTTAACATGGAGCGCCTTTCCGAATGCTTGGCCAGTTTTCGGCACCGCGCTGCGCAATGCCGCCCCCGCGCGCACGCTAGACCAGCCGCGCCAGCCGAGGAAACAGCAATTCAGGCGTTTTCCTCGGCCATTCCCACGGCGAAGGCAGTTTTCGGCGCCTTGTTCAACCAGTTTGCAAAGATCAGGCGACGACGAGCACTGCGGCACGCCCATCGGGTGCGCCAGCGGCGGTGCCACGACCGCGGACAGAATACCGGCCTCCGCGCCGGTCTAATGGCTGATGGCGGCCGGCGCCCTGCGGCGATAGGCTGGTCCCGAGAATAGTGGCTGCGAGGGAGGCCCGATGATTCCGGCCTGGTCTGTCGTGCTGACGGCGCTCGCCTATCTCTGCGCGCTGTTCGCGATCGCCCATCTCGCCGACACCTCGGGCCGGCGCCTGATGAGCGGGCGGGCGCGCACGACGATCTATGCGCTGGCGCTCGGGGTCTACTGCACCTCCTGGACCTTCTACGGCTCGGTCGGCTTCGCACATCGCAACGGGTTCGACTTCCTCGGCATCTATGTCGGGCCCATCCTCGTCATCGGCCTCGGCCACCGCTTCGTCGCGCGCATCGTGACGATCGCGAAATCGCAGAACATCACCTCGATCGCCGACTTTGTGGGCGCACGCTACGGCAAGAGCGAGCGCGTCGCGGCGATGGTCTGCATCGTCGCCGTGATCGGCGCCCTGCCCTACATCTCGTTGCAGCTCAAAGCCGTGGCGAACTCGCTCTCGGTCTTTCTTGCCGCTACCGGTGGGCCGGCGCCCCTGGCCGATCTGCCGGTGCTGGGCGACCTCGCCTTCCTGGTCGCGCTCGTCCTCGCCGGCTTCGCCTGCGCCTTCGGGACCCGCCATATCGACGCGACCGAGCACCAGGACGGGCTCGTCCTGGCGATCGCGGTCGAGTCGCTGATCAAGCTCGTCGCCTTCCTGGCGCTCGGCCTGTTCGTCGTCTACGGGCTGTTCGACGGCGGCGCCGACCTCCTTGCACAAGCGACCCGCGCCGCCGGCGATGCGCCGCCGATCTGGCAGCGGACCTCGAACTGGCCGACCTTCCTGACGCTGACCGTGCTGTCGGCCTTCGCCGCGCTCCTGCTGGCGCGGCAGTTCCACATGGCGATCGTCGAGAATCGCGACGTCAGGGACGTGCGCCGCGCAGCCTGGATGTTTCCGCTCTACCTCATCCTGATCAATCTCTTCGTCCTGCCGCTCGCGGCGGCCGGCGAGGTGATGCTGGCCGGCTCGGGCATCGACCGCGACATGACGGTGCTCCTGCTGCCATTGCAGGAGCGCGCCAGCCTCGTCGCCCTGCTCGTCTTCATCGGCGGGCTCTCGGCGGCGACAGCGATGGTGATCGTCGTCTCGGTCGCGCTGGCGATCATGATCTCGAACCATATCGTCATGCCGCTGCTGCTGCGCGGGCGCGGCGTCGCGCCGGACCCCGACCGCGCCACGGCGGCCTGGGCGCGCGGAAGAAGCGCGAACGGCTCGACCGGCGGCGACCTCGGCTCGCAGGTCGTCCATATCCGCCGCGGCGCGATCGTCGCGGTGATCCTGCTCGGCTACGCCTATTACCGCGCCTCCGGCGAAGCGGCGCTGGTCTCGATCGGCCTGCTTTCGTTCGCCGCGACCGCGCAGATCGCGCCGGCCTTCTTCGGCGGCCTGCTCTGGCGGCGCGGCACCGCGCTCGGCGCGGCGACGGGTCTCGGGGCCGGGCTGCTCACCTGGCTCTACACATTGCTGATGCCTAGTCTCGCCCAGCCCGGCGGCTTCTGGAGCGAGATCGTGCAGCACGGCCCGCTCGGCATTGCCGCGCTGCGGCCGGAGGCCCTGTTCGGCATCTCGCTGCCGAGCCTGCCGCATGGCGTGCTCTGGAGCCTCGGCATCAACCTCGCCTGCTATGTCGGCTTCTCGCTGGCGCGGCCGGCGAGCGCGATGGAGCGTCTCCAGGCCAACGCGTTCATCGATTCCGACCGCGCCACCATGGCGCAGTCATTCTCGCTCTGGCGCTCCAGCGTCACCGCCGCCGAGCTGCAATCGACGATCGGGCGCTATCTCGGGCTGGAACGCACCCAGCGCGCCTTCGAGGGGTTCGCCCAGTCGCGCGGCGAGGAGCTCAACGGCGCGCGCGAGGCCGACATCCACATGCTGCGCTTCGGCGAGCATCTGCTCTCCTCGGCGATCGGCGCGGCCTCCTCGCGCCTCGTGCTTTCGCTGCTGCTGCGCCGGCGCAACCTCTCGACCGAAGCCGCCTTCAAGCTGCTCGACGACGCCTCGGCGGCGCTGCAATACAATCGCGACATCCTTCAGAATGGCCTCGACCATGCCGGCCAGGGCATCACCGTGCTCGACCGCGATCTGCGGCTGCTCGCCTGGAACAAGGCCTTCATCCAGCTCTACGACCTGCCGCCCTCGCTGGTGCGCTTCGGGACAGGGCTCGATGAGGTCGTGCGCTACAACGCGGCGCGCGGCGCCTATGGCGACGGCCCGCAGGACGAGCTGATGGCGGCGCGGCTGGAGAGCCTCGTCAACGACCGCGAGCCGGTCCGGCTGCGGCTCTACCCGTCCAAGACCGTGATCGAAATCCGCTCCAACCCGCTGCCGGATGGCGGCCTCGTCACCACCTATACCGACATCACAGACTCGGTCGTGGCCGAGGAAGAGCTGGAACGGACCAACGAGACGCTGGAGCGCCGCGTCGCCGAGCGCACCGAGGAGATCCAGCGCGTCAATACCGAACTCCAGCGCGCCAAGGCCGAGGCGGAAGACGCCAACGCCTCGAAGACCCGCTTCCTCGCCGCCGCCAGCCACGATATTTTGCAGCCTCTGAACGCCGCCCGGCTTTACGCTTCGGCGCTGGTCGAGCGCGACCGGGCGGCAAACCGGCCCGACCTCGCCGAAAACATCGACGCCTCGCTCGACGCGGTCGAGGAGATCCTGACCGCGCTGCTCGAGATCTCGCGGCTCGACGGCGGCGCACTCAAGCCGGAGATCTCGACCTTCCGCCTCGACGAGCTGATGCGCCAGCTGCAGCGCGAATTCGAGCCGAGCGCGCAGGAAAAGGGGCTGGTGCTCGTGTTCTCGCCGACCTCGGCGACCGTGCGCTCGGATCGGCGCCTGCTGCGGCGCCTGCTGCAGAACCTCGTCTCGAACGCGATCAAGTACACGCCGAGCGGCAAGGTGCTGGTCGGCTGCCGACGTCGCGGCGAGCATGTCGCGATCCAGGTTCTCGACACCGGCCTCGGCATCCATGCCAGCAAGCAGAAGATCGTCTTCCGCGAGTTCCTGCGCCTCGACCCCGGCGCCAAGGTGGCGCGCGGCCTCGGGCTCGGCCTCTCCATCGTCGAGCGGATTGCGCGCACGCTGGATCACAAGCTGAGCCTGTCGTCGACGCCAGGGCGCGGCACGCGTTTCTCCCTGCTCGTCCCGACGGCGGCGCAGATGCCGGCGGCCGTGGCGCCGGCGCCGGCGCGCCGGCCCTCCAGCGGGCAGCTATCGGGGCTGAAGATCCTGGCGATCGACAACGAGCCCTCGATCCTCGACGGCATGCGCCTTCTGCTCGGCGGCTGGGGCTGCACCGTTGCGACGGCGGGCGGCCTTAACGAGGCGCTCGGGCAGGTCGCGGCCGGGCTGACCCCGGATGTGGTGATCGCCGATTACCATCTCGACGATGGCGACGGCCTCTCGGCGATATCCAGCCTGCGCCAGCGTGCCGGCACGACCCTCCCGGCGATCCTGCTGACCGCCGACCGCTCACCGGAAATGCGCGAGGCCGCCGCGGCGCTCGACGTGCACGTGCTCAACAAGCCGCTGAAGCCCGGCGCCTTGCGGGCGCTGCTGGCGCAGTGGCGGGCGACGCGGCTGGCGGCGGAGTAGTCGCCAGCCGGCTCAGCCGGCGGTGGCCCCGGCCTCGCGCATCGCATCCTCGGCGCGCAGGAAAGCCTCGACCTCGGGGCTCGGCAGCGGGCTTTCCGCCTCGACGCCGAGCTCGGCGAGCAGGCGGGCGACCGGTACGAATGCCTTGCCCTTCCGGTCGTAGAGCGCGGCGCGCACCAGCGCCACCGCCGCGACGATCTCGCTGCCGTCGCGACCATCGGCGAGAATGCGATGCTGCATCACCACCCAGCCCTCGGCCCAGCACAGCATGCGGGTTTCCAGGCGAATGGGACGAAACAGCCTGAGTTCGCGGCGAAAGCGGATCGTGCCGCAATTGACCACTGGCACCCAGCCATGGCGCAGGATGGCGCGCCAGAGGCCACTGCGCAGCATCAGGTCGGTCCGGCCGAGATCCATCAGCCCCCAATAGCGCGCATTGTTCATGTGCAGGCTGGTGTCGAGATCGTGGAACCAGACCCGGAACGGCAGGATCGAGGCTTCGAAAGGCGGCTTCAGCCGTGGCTGGAACGGCCGGGAGAGCAGCAGCCAGAGCAGGCGCAACCAGAGATTCATGCCGGCAACCTTCGGCGTGGATGAAGTTCTCGCGCTTGTAGCCGGAAACCGGCGCCGCGCCATAAGCTCGTCATCGACAGGCACCACAGATTCGCTGCCGTCAGCCCCCCGGAAGCCCACTCATGCCGACACTCCACGTCTCCTCCCTGTCGAAGCTGAACGAGACCGTCGCGGCGGTCGGCGCGAGCCATGTCGTCACCCTGATCAACGCCGCGACGGTGGTCGAGACGCCGCCCGGGATCGCCGCCGACCGGCATCTGATGCTCGCCATGTCCGACATCACCGCCGAAATGGACGGGCACGTCATTCCGGCCAGCGAGCATGTCGAACGCCTGCTCGGCTTCGTCCGCGACTGGGACCGGCAGAATCCCATCGTCGTGCATTGCTGGGCGGGGATCAGTCGCTCGACGGCCGGCGCCTATATCTCTGTCTGCGCGCTCCGGCCTGAGCGGGATGAAGGCGAGATCGCCGAGCGCCTGCGCATCCTCTCGCCGTCGGCGACCCCCAATGCCCGGCTGGTGGCCCTCGCCGACGAGATCCTCGGACGCGGCGGGCGCATGCGCGCGGCGATCGAACGGATCGGCCGCGGCGCCGACGCCTTCGAGGGCAAGCCCTTTCGCTTCGACCTCGACTGAACGAACGGGCCGCGCAGAATCATGCGGCCAGCCGAGGCGATTCGCTGCACTGCGCAGGAAATGGCGCAGCGCACGCAAGGAACTGCTTGCCAGAGCCTTTTTTTTCGCAGAAACATCCCGCCTCCAAAGCAGGCGCAGAGATAAGCGCCACCGCCCGAGGATGCTGCGCAGCCATGTCGATCGAACTCGATTCCCGTGACAGGACGATCCTGCGCATCCTCCAGAACGACGGGCGCATCACCAATTCCGACCTTGCCGAGAAGGTGCACCTCTCACCCTCGGCCTGCCTTCGCCGGGTCCGGCAGCTCGAGGAGAGCGGGTTGATCCGCAGCTATGCCATGCTGCTCGACGAGAAGATCGCCGGCTTCCCCGGCACCGCTTTCGTGTTCGTGACGCTCGACCAGCAGGGCCGCGCCTCGCTGGAGGGTTTCGAGCAGGCCGTGCAAGGGCTGCCCGAAATCCTGGAATGCCATCTGCTCGCCGGCGCGCATGACTATCTGATGCGGGTGATCTATCGCGATTCCGCCGATTTCGAGCGCATCCACACCGACATCATCACGCAGCTTCCGGGCGTGACGCGGGTGCAGTCGACGCTGACGCTGCGCACCATCAAGAAGAGCTCGGCGCTGCCGGTCTGAGCCCTTGCGGGGTTGCGGGGGCAGCCTGCAGAGCCGATAACGGGCGCCCAACAGGATTCGCCCCGTGACCGAAGCCAAGCCCAACGCCGATATCGCCACCCTGCCCTTCGAGGAGGCGCTGAAGCAGCTCGAGGCGATCGTCGCCCGGCTGGAGCGTGGCGACGTCGCGCTGGAGGAATCGATCGACATCTACACCCGCGGCGAGGCGCTGAAGGCCCGCTGCGACGCGCTGCTGAAGCATGCCGAGGCACGCATCGAGAAGATCACCCTCGGCGCCGACGGCAAGCCGACCGGCACGACCCCTCTCGACGTCGAGAAGTAGGCGCCCCGGTTTTGCGGGCGCTCCGGTCGCCCGCACGCCAACATCGCCCGCACCATGCTTTGGGTGAAAGCGCTCGACGCGCTCGGCGCGCATTATGCCGGGCGGCTTGCCCGGCTGGCGAGCAACACGCGAGTTGCAGCCGCCGCATGACGCGGCGGCTGCGATTTCGATGTCACGCAGCGCGCTTCCGGCCGCGGTCGAAGGCGACGAGGATCGCGGCGCCGAGCGCCGACTTCAGCACGCCGCCGATCAGGAACGGCACCACGCCGGCGATGATTGCCTTCTCCAGGCCGATCAGGGTCGAGAGCCAGAGCGCGCCGAGCACGAGGCAGAGGCCGTTGCCGACGAGCATGGCGACGAAGGCGAGGCCCGGGCGGGCGCCATTCCAGCCACGCTCGACCAGCCAGCCGACCAGCGCGCCGACGATCGGGAAGGCGAAGAGATAGCCGGCCGTCGGGCCGACGAAGGAGAGCAGGCTGCCATTGCCGTTGGCGAGGACCGGCAGGCCGAGCGCCGCCTCGAACAGCCAGGCAGTGATGGTGATCGCGCCGAGGCGCCAGCCATAGAGCGCGCCGATCAGCGTCACCGCCAGGGTCTGCATGGTCACCGGCACCGGAACCATCGGCACGCTGATCTGCGAGGAGATCGCGAGGATGAGGGTGCCGAGCAGGACGGCGGCAATCTGGACCGTCAGCGGACGGGCGCCGAGATCGAGCGGGGCAAAGCCGGGCCGCGGCGCGGTCTGGGTCAGGTCGTTCATCAGTCTCTCCGTGCAAAATCGAATTATAGATAATTCGAAAGACCGATCTATGATCGATGCTGCGACTGCGAATTGCAAGCCCAGAGCTTCAGCCGACGATGGCGAAGGCCTCCCGTGTCGCCCCCGAGGCAGTGCGGACCGGCTTTCGGCCGATCCACCGGACATGCCGGGCCAGCACCGCCTCGGCCTCGTCGACCCGCCCGGCCCGCAAGGCGGCGAGAATCGCGCGGTGGTCATGGTCGGTGCGGCTTTCCCATTCCGAGCGCCAGGCGGAGAACAAAAAGCGGGCGCTGGCGGCGTGCAGATCATCGATCGAAGCCAGCAGCCGCGGCATGGCGCAGGGCGTCAGGATCAGGCGATGAAACCGGCGATTCGCCTCTTCCCAGGTACGCACGTCGGGCGAATGGTCGCCGGCGCGCGTGGCTTCCTCGGCCTCGTCGAGGATCGCGCGCGTCAGATGCGGCGCGGCATGGCGCAGCGCCAGAACCTCGAGCGCAGCGCGCATCTCCGCGACTTCGCGAACCTCTTGCAGATCGAAGGCGGCGACACGCACGCCGCGGCGCGGCTCGCTCACTGCCAGCCCTTGCGCCTCCAGGCGCTGGAAGGCCTCGCGCACCGGCACATGGCTGGCGCCGAATTCGGCGGCGACATGGTCCTGACGCAGGCGCGAGCCCGGCTCGAGCTGACCGGCGATGATCCGCTCGGCCAAAGTTCGGCTGATCCGGATCGCGAGGGTCTCAGATTTTTCCTTGGGCATCGTGCTCGGGCTTGGTCCTTGGGCATCGCCATCCACGTGTCGTTTTATAGATAATTTCTCCGACAGGCCGCGTCGAGCCGAATTGCCGCCATGCGCCGGGCGGCTTGCCCAATGGGGCGGGCACGCGCAGACTCCCTCCCAGCGCCGCATGCGAGGAGCCCGCAATGTCCCAGCTTCCAGACCATGACCCGGTCCCAGGCGATACCCGCTCCTGCGAGGCGCTCGAACAGGTGATCGTGCCGCGCGCCCATGATCTCGGCGGCTTCTCGGTCAGGCGGGCCCTCCCCTCGATCGGCCGCAAGATGGTCGGCCCCTTCATCTTCTTCGACCAGATGGGCCCGGCCGAGTTCCTGCTCGGCGAGGGCATCGATGTCCGCCCGCACCCGCATATCGGCCTCTCCACCGTGACCTATCTGTTCGACGGCGAGATCATGCACCGCGACTCGCTCGGCACGGCGCTGCCGATCCGGCCGGGCGCGGTCAACCTGATGACGGCGGGGCGCGGCATCGTGCATTCGGAGCGCACCGCCCCGGAAGAGCGGCTGAAAGCGCCGAAGCTCTACGGCATCCAGACCTGGCTCGCTCTGCCGAAGACGCATGAGGAGATCGCGCCGGACTTCATCCACCACGCCGCGCCGGAACTCCCGCGCATCGTCGGCGAAGGCAAGCGCATCAGCCTGATCATGGGCTCGGCCTATGGCCGGACCTCGCCGGTGAAGTTCCCCTGGGACACGCTCTATGCCGAGGCGGTGATGGCACCGGGCGCGATCCTGCCGCTCGACCCCGATTACGACGAGCGCGCGGTCTACATCGTCTCCGGCAAGATCGACATCGCCGGCGACGAATTCGGCGCCGGCCAGCTGCTGATCTTCAAGCCGGGCGACCGGATCTCGATCCTCGCAGTCGACCAGAGCCGGCTGATGCTGATCGGCGGCGAGCCGATGGACGGGCCGCGCCATATCTGGTGGAACTTCGTCTCCTCCTCGAAGGAGCGGATCGACCAGGCCAAGGCGGAATGGAAGACCGGCCGCTTCGACACTGTGCCCGGCGATTCCGAGGAGTTCATCCCGCTGCCGGAGGGTTGAGGTCGGCTTCACGAACCAGCCGCCGCACCGATCCTCTCGAAAGCCACCATGCCGTCGCACCGGGACCTGCCCAGACCCGAATCAGGCTCGCCGCGGCTGCGCGGCTTTCTCTGGGCGGGGCTCGCCGTGGCGATCTTCGCCGGCTGGTTGGTGGTCACGCGCTTCAGCGTCACCCGCACCCTCAATGTCTGGGACCTGACGGCGTTGCGCTACGGCATCGGCGCGATCCTGCTCGCGCCCGTGCTGCTGCGACGATTGCCGCCCCGCGCCTGGCGCAACGGCTTCGTCTTCGCGGCGCTCTGGGGCGCGCCCTTCGCCATTCTCGTCGCCTTCGGCGTGCAGATGACCACGGCCGGCCGCGCTGCCGCAGTGACGCCGACGCTGATGCCGGTCTTCGCCGGCCTGCTCGGCTGGGGCCTGCTGCGCGAGCAGCCAGGCAGGATCAGGCTCGCCGGCTATGGCGCGATCGCCGCCGGGCTTTGCGGCCTCGTCCTGACCGCCGGCAGCGCACAGGGGTCGCCGAGCCTGTTCGGACTCGGGCTGCTCGTCCTCGCGGCCGTCATGTGGGCGAGCTACACGCTGATCCTGCGCCGCAGCGGCCTGACGCCGATCCAGTCGGCCGCGCTGATCTGCTTCTGGTCGGCGGTGATCTTCGTGCCCGTCTATATCGGGCTCGGCCTCAGCCATCTCAGGCACGCCCCGGCGGCCGAGATCGCGATCCAGAGCTTCTATCAGGGCGTGCTGATGAGCACCGTCGCACTGATCAGCTTCAATCGCGGCGTGGCCCTGCTCGGCGCCTCCGCCGGCGCTGCAATGATCGCGCTCGTGCCGGTCGCCGCCTCGCTGCTCGCGATCGTCTTCCTCCGCGAGATCCCCGACATGGCCGAGGGAATCTCGATCGCGCTGATCGTCGGCGGCGTCCTGCTCGCCGCCCGGGCCCCACGCCAGCAAGCGCGCTGAGACGCGCCGCGTGCGCGTCAGCCCGGGCTCAACTCGCCCACCGGCATCGTCTTCAGCCGCGGCATCTGCGAGGCGAGGATCGCCAGCGTCGACAGGGCGAAGAGCCCGACCGGCAGCCAGATCGCGGTCTCCAGCCCGAAGCGCTCTCCCGCCAGCCCGCCGGCGAGCGCGCCGAGCGGGCGCATGCCGTACATCGCCGTGGTGATGGTCGCGCTGACGCGCCCGAGCAGAGGTTGCGGCGTCACGGCCTGGCGCAAGGTCGTCTGGGTGATGAACCAGAGGATCGGGCCGAAGCCGAACAGAAAGAAGGCGAGCGCCAGCGCCGGCCAGCCGAGCCCTGGCGGGGCGAGCGCCACGGCGAGCGCGCCGAGCAGCGAGACCGCGGGACCGAAGACCAGCAGCGCCCCGGTCGGCAGGCGCGCGATCAGCCAGGCACCAGCCAGCGCCGCGGCGACGGCCCCGGCGCCGTAGATCGAAGAAGCCAACCCGACGGCCTTCGGATCGAGCATCAGCACCCGCAGCGCATAGGGCGCGAGCAGCGCCATGAAGGCGAAGAAGGCGAGATTCCAACCAATGGCGCAGAGCGCGATCGGCCGAAGGTAAGGGTGGCGGGCGACAAAGGCACCACCCTCGGCAATGGCGCGATGCAGCTTCTGCCGCGGCTGGGCCGGCACCGCTTCGGCCGGCAGGCGCAGCGCCGCGGCGATGACGACGAGCCCCGCTGCCGAGCAGGCCGCGAGCCCGTACCAGCCGGTGCCGCGCGCCACGGCCCAGCCGGCGATCAGCGGCGCGATCAGGTTGAAGCTCGCCCGGCCGAGCTCGAGCCGGCTGTTCGCACGCGGCAGCAAGGCGAGCGTCGCCGCGCGCGGCATCAGCACGAAGACCGAGAGCGCGATCACGACCGGCCCGGCCGCCGCGACGAAGGTCGAGAGGGCGAGCGCCGAGCCGATCAGCCCCGCCGCGAGCAAAGCCGCGCCAACTGCCGACCCGGCCGCCATCAGCAGGCCGCCGAGCAGGATCAGGCTGCGCGGCGCGATCCGGTCGGCGAGCACGCCGGCCGGCAGGGAAACGAGGAGCCAGGCGGCGGACTGGGCGGCGACGAGCAGGCCGACGAAGCGCGCGCTCGCCCCGGCTTCGGTCGCTGCCAGGGTGATCGTATCGAGCGCCAGCTTGTCGGCGAACTGCGCCGCGACGCCGGTCAGCAGCAGGACGAGAAAGAGCGGCGACGTCATCGGGGCGTTCTGGTGCATCGGTGTAGCCGGGTTCATGGCGCGCGTTCCGCATGCGCAGGGTCCGAATGCGGATTTCCCATGCGCCAGCGCGCGCTCCCACCCGTTTCCTGCCCGGCCTGCGACCATCAGAGGTTTGCCAGCGCCGCCCCGAGCGACTATTCGGGAATGACGATCAAGCCAGCAACGGCCAGCCCTTGACCCGTCCCAAGACGCCCCTTCTCGACCAGGTTCCCGATCCGCAGGCGCTGCGCCGGCTTGACGATGCGCAACTGCGCCAGCTCGCCGACGAGCTCAGGGCCGAGACGATCGACGCCGTCTCGGTGACCGGCGGCCATCTCGGCGCCGGGCTCGGCGTGGTCGAGCTGACGGTCGCGCTGCACCATGTCTTCGATACGCCGCGCGACCGCGTGATCTGGGATGTCGGCCACCAGGCCTACCCGCACAAGATCCTGACCGGGCGCCGCGACGGCATCCGCACCCTGCGTCAGCCCGGCGGCCTCTCGGGCTTCACCAAGCGCAGCGAGAGCGAGTACGACCCGTTCGGCGCGGCCCATTCCTCGACCTCGATCTCGGCCGGGCTCGGCATGGCCGTCGGGCGCGATCTCGCAGGCGGCACCAGCAACGTCATCGCCGTGATCGGCGACGGCGCGATGTCGGCCGGCATGGCCTATGAGGCGATGAACAATGCCGGCGCGCTCGGCTCGCGGCTGATCGTCATCCTCAACGACAACGACATGTCGATCGCCCCGCCGGTCGGCGCGATGTCGGCCTATCTGGCGCGGCTGGTCTCCGGGCGGACCTATCGCTCGCTGCGCGAGGTCGCGAAATACCTCGCCGAGAAGCTGCCGCGCTTCTTCCACGAGAAGGCGAAGCGCACAGAGGAATTTGCCCGCGGCTTCTGGACCGGCGGCACTCTCTTCGAGGAGCTCGGCTTCTACTATGTCGGCCCGATCGACGGGCACAATCTCGACCACCTGCTGCCCGTGCTGCGCAATGTCCGCGACGCCGAGAGCGGGCCGATCCTGGTCCATGTCGTGACCCAGAAGGGCAAGGGCTACGCGCCGGCCGAGGCCAGCGCCGACAAGTACCATGGCGTCGTCAGGTTCGATCCCGTCACCGGCCAGCAGGCCAAGGCGCCGGCGAACGCCCCGAGCTACACGAATGTCTTCGCCCATGCGCTGATCAAGGCGGCACGCGAGGACGAGAAGATCGTCGCGGTCACCGCCGCCATGCCGTCCGGCACCGGGCTCGACGCCTTCGGCAAGGAGTTCCCGGGCCGCACCTTCGATGTCGGCATTGCCGAGCAGCATGCGGTGACCTTCGCCGCCGGCCTCGCCAGCGAGGGCTTCAAACCGTTCTGCGCGATCTACTCGACCTTCATGCAGCGCGCCTACGACCAGATCGTCCACGACGTCGCGATCCAGAACCTGCCGGTGCGCTTCGCGCTCGACCGCGCCGGGCTGGTCGGCGCCGATGGCGCGACCCACGCAGGCTCCTTCGACATCGCCTATCTCGCCTGCCTGCCCGGCATGGTGGTGATGGCGGCTGCGGACGAGGCCGAGCTGACCCATATGGTCGCGACGGCCGCCGCCTATGATGCCGGGCCGATCGCCTTCCGCTATCCGCGCGGCGAAGGCGTCGGCGTCGAGCTGCCGCAGCACGGCGTGCCGCTGGAGATCGGCAAGGGCCGGATCGTCCGGGAAGGCACGCGCATCGCGCTGCTCTCGCTCGGCACGCGGCTCGCCGAATGCCTTTCGGCCGCCGAACTGCTCGGCCAGCGCGGCCTCTCGACGACGGTCGCCGATGCTCGCTTCGCCAAGCCGCTCGACGAGGCGCTGATCGCGCGCCTCGCCAGGGAGCACGAGGTGCTGATCACGGTCGAGGAAGGTTCGGTCGGCGGCTTCGGCAGCCATGTCCTGCAATTGCTGGCGCAGAAGGGCCTGCTCGACGGCGGCCTGAAGATCCGCAGCCTGACGCTGCCGGACAGCTTCCAGGACCATGACAAGCCCGACAAGATGTATGCCGATGCCGGTCTCGACGCCGCCGGCATCGTGCGGGCGGTCGAAACGGCGCTCGGCCCGGCCAGCGCCGTAAAGCGCGCCTGAAGCGATGACCGCCGGCCTGCCGCGCCGGGCATGATATTATCGCACCCGGCGGAACCGCCGGGTGCGATAATATCGATTCCAAACGTTTAGAGCGGGGCTGATGCGAAAAACCGGTTCCCACTTTTCCGCACCCCGCTCTAGGGCCGACCTTTTGCTGGTCGAGCGCGGCCTGTTCGAGAGCCGGGCGCGGGCCCAGGCCGCCATTGCAGCCGGGCTCGTCAGCGCCGACGGCGTCGTGCTGCGCAAGGCGTCGGAGACCGTTCCCGATACCGCCGAGATCGCGGCGCAGGCGCCCCACCCTTACGTTTCGCGCGGCGGGGTGAAGCTCGCAGCGGCACTCGACACCTTCGGCTTCGATCCGGCCGGACTCGCCTGCCTCGATGTCGGCGCCTCGACCGGCGGCTTCAGCGACGTGCTGCTCCGGCGCGGCGCAGCTCATGTCCATGCCGTCGATGTCGGCCGATCGCAGCTGCATGAGAGCCTGCACGGCCATGCCAGGCTGACCAGCCTGGAGAGCCAGGATATCCGCACGCTGGACCCCGCACTGCTCGGCGAGCCGCCGGCGCTCGCCGTCATCGATGTCAGCTTCATCTCGCTGAAGCTGGTGCTGCCGGCCGTGGCGAAGCTGCTGGCGCCCAAATCGCAGCTTGTCGCACTGGTGAAGCCGCAGTTCGAGACGAAGCGCTCGGCGCTGAAGAAGGGCGTGCTGCGGGACGAGGCATTGCAGGAAGCGATCTGCGCCGAGATCGCCGAACTCACCGCCGAACTCGGTTTCCGGGTCTCGGGTCCGATCCCGTCTCCGATCGAAGGCGGCGACGGCAACCGCGAATTCCTGATCGGCGGGGCGCGCTGAGCCTCAGCCCGCGATCAGCGCATCGACCTCCGCCTGCACGACGCCGGGGTCGATATTGGCGGCGTCGCCCTGGCCGTTGGCATTGATGAAGGCCGCGGCCCGCGCGATCAGGCGGCGCAGGGACAGACAGGCGACATCGACGATCAACGCCGGGTCTTCGCTGTCCGGCATCTCGTCGAGCAAGGCGGTCGCGGTGAGGACGAGACGGTCCATGGCGGCGCAGAGCTCGTCGAAGCCGGCGACCTCGCGCGCGCCGAGCTGCCGATAGGCCTCGCGCGCTTCCGCCGCGCAGCGCAGCGACGAGGCTTCGAAATGCTCGGAATAGCTGACCGCCCGCCAGGCCCGCAGCTCGACCAGGATCGCACGGTCCATCGGCACCATCTCGAGCAGCATCAGCGCCTCGCTGTGGCGGTTCAGATAGTCCGTCGACAGGCGCATCGGCGAGGGTGCAGCTCCAGAGCCGGCCGCCACGTTCGGCGCATCTGATCTTGCGGGAGCAGGCATCCGGGCGGCCTCGAAATCGCTGGGAATATGCGTGGCCAAACCCAAATAAAGTATTGATCGGACACATCGGAACGTCGACTGAACAGGACATGTGTGGCCGCTACGCCGTAACCTTGCCGCCGGAAGCGATGCGCCAGGCCTTCGCCTATCGCGAGCAGCCGAACTTTCCGCCGCGCTACAACATCGCGCCGACGCAGCCGGTGCCGGTGGTCAGGCTCGAACAGGGCACGCGCCAGTTCATCCTGATGCGCTGGGGCTTCATTCCCGGCTGGGTCAAGGATCCCAAGGACTTCCCGCTGGTCATCAACATCCGCAGCGAGAGCGCGGCCGAGAAGCCTTCCTTCCGTGCCGCCCTCGCCCGACGGCGCTGCCTGATGCCGGCCGACGGGTTCTACGAATGGCACCGCCTCGGCGAGGGCCGCCGGCAGGAAAACCGGCCCTATCTCTTCCGCCGGCCGGATCGTGGCTTCTTCGCCTTCGCGGCGCTGTGGGAGACCTGGCATAGCCCCGACGGCTCGGAGATCGACACGGTCGCGATGGTGACCGGCCCCGCCAACGGGCAGATGGCGGCGATCCACCATCGCTCCCCGGTGATCCTGGCCCCGGAAGCCTATGATGCCTGGCTCGACCCCGCCTCGGAGCCGGCGGCGCTACGGCCGCTATTGCGCCCTCCCCCCGACGACTTCCTGGAGATGATCCGGCTCGGCGATGCAGTGAACAAGGCCGCCAATGACGGGCCGGAATTGCAGCAGCCCTTCGATCCCGCGTCGGCGCCGAAGCCGCCCGAGCAGAAGCCCGCCATGCGTTCGCGGCGGGGCGGCAAGGACGACGCGCAGGGCAGCCTGTTCTAGCGCAGGGGGCGACGGCGCGCTTACTCTCGGCCAACGACAGGACCGACTGGAGGAACGCCGAAGATGCATGGCCGCCGCCCGACGATGAGTTCCCTGCACGGCATGGTCGCCGCCGCCCACCCGCTGGCGGCGCAGGCCGGAGCCCGTATCCTCAGCCAGGGCGGCAATGCCTTCGACGCCGTCGGCGCGGTCGCGGCGGCGCTCAACGTGGTCGAGCCGTTCATGTCGAGCTTCGGCGGGATGGGGTCGGCGACGATGTGGGTCGCAGCCGAGAAGCGGGTACGCGTCCTCGATTTCGTGCCGCCCGTGCCCGAGAGCTTTCCCCTGGAGCGCTTCAGCCGGCGTTCGGACCTAGAGCGCGGCGCGCTCGCCGTCGCCCCGCCTGGCAACCTCGCCGGCTGGTGCGAGCTCAACCGGACCTATGGTCGCCTGTCGCTGGCGGAGATCTTCGCACCGGCTATCGCGCTCGCCGCCGACGGGTTTCCGATCGCCGAGTTCGGCGTCGCGGAGTTCAACGAGCAGGCGCCGCTCCTGCGCGAGCGCCCGGAGCTTCACGCCGACTGGGCGAAGAACTACCTGCCCGGCGGCGGCGATACGATCGAACTCGGCCAGATCCTGCGCCAGCCCGACCTCGCCGGCACCCTCTCGGACATCGCGGCCAAGGGTCCGGAGCATTTCTATCGCGGTGCGCTCGGCGAGACCGTGATCGCGCATCTCAAGGCCAAGGGCGGCACGCTGACCATGGCCGATCTCGCCAAGGTCGCACCGCGCTGGCGCGAGCCGATCGCCGCTACCTATCGCGACCGGCTCGTGCATGTGCCGCCGCCGGCCTGCGAAGGCTTCCAGTTCCTCCTGACCCTGCGCATCCTCGACGGCTTCGACCTCGCCGGGCTCGAGCGCAACGGCGCCGAGCATCTCGACATCGTCTACCGCGCCATTCGCCTCGCCGCCGGCCAGCGCATCGCCCACAACAATCCGAAGCCGGAGAAGCTCGCCGAGCTTATGTCCGACGCCTCGGTCGAGAAACTGCGCGACCGCGTGCGCGACGGTGAGCCGATCACCGGCCCGACCGAGCAATGGATGGCGGAAGCACCTGCCGGCGAGGACCCGGCGCACACCACCTCCTTCTCAATCGCCGACCGCGAGGGCAACCTGATCTGCGTGACGCAGAGCATCGGCAGTCCGTTCGGCAGCGGCGTGGTCGTGCCGGGCACGGGGCTTTGCCTCAACAATTTCCTGTACTGGGCCGATGTCCAGCCCGGCAGCCCGAACCGCTCGCAGCCGGGCTCGGAACTGCCGATGTGCATGTCGCCGAGCCTGTCGACCCGGAATGGCGAGCCGGTGCTGGCATTGGGCACGCCCGGCAGCTACGGCATCCTGCAGACGCAAGCGCAGGCCATGGTCCAGCATGTCGATTTCGGCCTGCCGCTGCAGGAGGCAATCGAGGCGCCGCGCGCCCGTCTCTGGGACGGCCGCGCCATCGAGGTCGAGGACCGCATCCCCGCCGGGACCATCGCCGCCCTGCGGCAGCGGGGTCACGAAATCGTCCCGTTCGATGTCGGCTGGACGATGCGGGTCGGCGGCATGCAGGCGGTCGCGCGCGACCCGGCGAACGGCAAGCTGACCGGCGCCTGCGATCCACGTCGCGACGGCTATGTCGCGACGCCCTGAGGGGGCGGAGTCGATCTGACGTTTCGCCCGGAATCCTCACCGTCATCCTGGGCGAGCGAAGCTCCGCCCGGGATCCATCGTAGAACTCCTGCTCCCTACGATGGATCCCGGATCTGCGGATTCCAACACTTTGGTGCGTTTCGCGCCCGGAATGTTGGAACTCGCGCCGGTGCGAGCGGCCGTTAAAAGGCGTGAATCCCGCCCGCCGGCCATCAGAGCGGCTGTCGAAGCTCGCCCACAACTGATTGGCAACCAGCCACGCGTCTTCCCTCTGGCTTCGCCGACGCCGCGATGGCAGAGCAGCGGTCATGACCGCACGCCATCACGGCGATGTCTTCGAGGACTGAAAGCATGTCGGCGTCCGCGCGGAACGATCTTCTCTCCTGGCTGACCGGCTCCCTGCTGCCGGGCTGGATCGCGCGCGCCTACGACCCGGCGCGGCCGGGTTTCGTCGAGTATCTCCAGCCGGACGGGACGCCCGAGCTCGGCGAGTTGCGCACGACGCTGGTCACGGCGCGCCTGACCTATGTCTTCAGCCATGCCCATCTGCTCGGCGTGCCCGGCGCGCTGGCGGCGGCGCGGCACGGCTTTGCGTTCCTGACCGGCGCCCTACGGCAGCCGGACGGACGCTTCGTCCATTCCGGTACTACGGACGGAGAGGTCGTCGACGGCAGGTCCGATTTCTACGATCTCGCCTTCGTCCTCTTCGCCTGCGGCTGGTTCGCGAAGGCGAGCGGCGACCAGAGCGTGCTGGCGATCGCCGGCGAGGTCATGGACTTCCTGGAGCAGGAGCTGGCGCACCCGGCCGGCGGCTTCAGGGAGGATACGCTAGGCACGCAGCCCCGGCGCCAGAACCCGCATATGCATCTGCTCGAAGCCTGCCACGCGCTCGCGGCGGTTTCGCCCGATCCGCGCTGGCTGGAGACGGCAGACATGCTCGTACGCCTGATGCGGGAGCGCATGCTGGACGAAAGCGGCACGCTCGGCGAGTTCTTCGACGAGGACTGGGCGGCTTTTCCCGGCTCGCGCGGGCTGATCCGGGAACCGGGCCATCATTTCGAATGGACCTGGCTGCTCCACCATCATGAACGCCTGACCGGCTCGGCCGAGGCCCGCGAAACGGCGCGCAGCCTCCATGCCTTCGGGCAGCGCCAAGTTGATGTGCCAAGCAACGCCTCACGGCTCGTCGTGAACGAGGTCGATGCGGCGGGCGCCGTCTTGAACGGCGCAGCGCTGCTCTGGCCGCAGACCGAATATCTGAAAGCCCTCGTCGCGCGGATCGAATTCGAAGGCGACACGGATGCCGCGGCCCGGCTCGACCGCCATGTCGAGTTGATGTTCTCGCACTTCGTCGACCGCGCGAGCGGGCTCTGGGTCAACCAGATCGACGCCGGCGGGCGGCCGATCGCCGACCGGGTCCCGGTCCGGGTGCTCTATCATCTGGTGCTGGCGCTGGCCGAGATCTGCCGGGTCTGCGACGGCGGCGCGGCTGCGTAACTTTCAGAGGCCGATACCGTCATTCCGGGTCTGCGCCGCTTCGCTCCAGCCGGGATGACGGCGCTGAAAGCCCTCGCCTGGCTCCCTACAGCACCGCGCCGGGGTTGAGCACACCCTTGGGGTCGAGCGCCGCTTTGACCGTGCGCATCAGGTCGAGTTCGACCGGGTCCTTGACGCCCGGCAGCAAGGCGCGTTTCAGCCGGCCGATGCCGTGCTCGGCCGAGATCGAGCCCTTGAGCTCGGTGACGATGGCATGGACAGCCGCGTTCATCGCGTCCCAGCCGGCGAGATAGGCGGCCTTGTCGGCGCCGACCGGCTGGCTGACGTTGAAATGGATGTTGCCGTCGCCGAGATGGCCGAAAGGCACCGGCCGGCAGCCCGGCACCAGCTCCTCGACCTTGGCGATGGCGCGCCTGAGGAATTCCGGTGCCGCGTGCAGCGGCACGGAGACGTCGTGCTTGATCGAGCCGCCCTCATGGGTCTGCACCTCCGAGAGCATCTCGCGCAGCTTCCAGAGATCGGCGCGCTGGCCGAGCGAGCCGGCGAGCACCGCATCGGTGACGAGCCCCTCCTCCATCGCCTCGCCAAGGAAGTTTTCGACCGCTTCGGAGAGGCCGGTCTCCGCCTGAGCGGAGACCTCCATCAACACATACCAGGGTGAGGGCTCCGAAAGCGGATCGCGGGCCCCGTCGGCATGGCGTACGACGAAGTCGAGCCCGATGCGCGGCATCAGCTCGAAGGTGGTGAGCGTGCCGCCGGCGCTGGCCTTGGCCTTGTTCAGGAGCGCCAAAGCCGCCTCAGGATCGGGAACGGCGAGGAAGGCGGTGGCGCGCGCCGCCGGCAGCGGCAAGAGCTTCAGCACCGCGGCCGTGATGATGCCGAGCGTGCCCTCCGAGCCGATGAAGAGGTTCTTCAGATCGTAGCCGGTATTGTCCTTGCGCAGCTGGCGCAGGCCGTTCCAGACACGGCCATCGGGCAGCACGACCTCGAGACCAAGGCAGAGTTCGCGGGCATTGCCATAGGCGATCACCGCCGTGCCACCGGCATTGGCCGAGAGATTGCCGCCGACCGTGCAGGAGCCTTCCGAGGCGAGCGAAAGCGGGAAGAGCCGCCCGGCAGCCTCGGCCGCCTCCTGCGCCTTCTGCAGGATGACGCCGGCCTCGACGGTCATGGTGTCGCCGGCGACATCGACCGCGCGCACCTTGTCGAGCCGCTGCAGCGACAGGATGATCTCGCGGCCTTCCGCGACCGGGACCTGGCCACCGACCATGCCGGTGTTGCCGCCTTGCGGGACGATCGTCGCGCCGGTCTCGCTCGCCCATTTCATCAGGGCCGAGACCTCGGCGACCGAGCCCGGCCGCACCACCGCCTGCGCCTTGCCCTTGAACAGGCCGCGCGGCTCCTTGAGGTAGGGCACCATCGCATCGGCGTCGGTGATGACATTCTTCGCGCCGGCGATGCCGGCCAGAGCTTCGGTAACGGACGCGCTCATCCTGCCTCCGGAGACGTGATCACTTGCGGCCGGCAGCCTTGCGGAAGACGCCGACGAGTTCGATGTGAGCGGAATAACGGAACTGGTCGACCGGCGTCACGCGTTCCAGCGCATAGCCGCCTGCCAGCAAAAGCGCTGCGTCGCGCGCGAAGCTGCCGACATCGCAGGAGACATAGGCGACGACAGGCACTTTCGATCCCGCGAGCCACCTGACCTGCGCCTCCGCGCCGGCGCGCGGTGGATCGAGCACCACGGCATCGAAGGCGGCGAGCTCATGTTCGAGCAGCGGCCGGCGGAAGAGGTCGCGGGTTTCGGCGGCGATCGGCTTCAGCCCCTGTGCCCGGCTGGCGGCGCGCTGCAGCGCCTGCACCGCCGTCTTGTCGCTCTCGAAGGCGGTGACGTGGCAGCGCTCCGCGAGGCGGAAGCTGAAGGGGCCACACCCGGCGAAGAGATCGGCGACGCGTTTCGCCTTGGGCAGCGCCGCGAGCACGAGTTCGGCCAGCAGCTCCTCGCCACGCGCCGTCGCCTGCAGGAACCCGCCCGGGCCGGGCGTGACCGCGGCCTTGCCCATGACATGGAAAGGCGCGCGCCGCTCGACGACGGTGTCGCCATGCATGGAGAGCCGTGCCAGATCGAGCCGTTCGGCGGCCTCGGTCAGCGTCCGACGCAGCGCATTGCCGGCCGGGCCATGGCCGCGAATGTCGACGTCGAGCCCGGCTTCGGAAGCGGTGATCTGCAGATCGAGCGGCTTATTCGAGCCGCCGAGCCGGTTGGCGAGGTGCTGGGCGACAGACGGCGCGCGCGCAAGCCCCGGGGCCAGCACCGGGCAGGCCTCGACCGCGACGAGATCATGGCTGCGCGCGGCCATGAAGCCGATGCGCATGCCGTCCTCCTCGCGCCTGGCGTGGAAGGTGACGCGCCGGCGGCCCGTACCATGGGCGTCGAGCGGCGGCTCGACCGCGACCCCGGCGGCGACGCGCCCGAGCGTCGTCACGACCTGCTGGCGTTTCCATTCGGCATAGAGCCCCTCCCCCATATGCTGGGCGACGCAGCCGCCGCAGCGGGTGAAGAGCGGGCAGATCGCCGCGATGCGCGAGGCGGACGGCGTCAGGATCTCGACGACTTGCGCCCGCTCGCCGTCCCGCACGGCGCGGACGCTCTCGCCCGGCAGCGCGAAGGGCACGAAGACCTGGCCGTCCGTCGTCTCGGCCACGCCGTCGCCGCGCTGGCCAAGCCGCGCGATCGTCAGGGTTTCATTCATGGCAAGAGCAGACATGCGCATCCGGGCAGGGTTGAGGAAGAGGCGTGGCCTATCAGTTCCTGCGCCGGGAGGGAAATCATCATCTTTTTCCGCTGAGATTTGGAAGAACTATCCCGTGAACTGGCAGGCGAACCGATTATGTTGGCGACCTGCTGCGCCCGGCCGGGATCGGACCGGTGGCAGGCCAAAGAGGAAGTGGTCATGACTATCCGCAACGGCGTCGTCGAGGCGATCGGCAACACCCCCTTGATCCGGCTGAAGCGCGCCTCGCAGGAGACGGGCTGCGAGATTCTCGGCAAGGCCGAGTTCATGAATCCCGGCCAGTCGGTCAAGGACCGTGCCGCGCTCGCGATCATCCGGGATGCCGAGAAGCGCGGCGCACTTCGCCCGGGCGGCGTCATCGTCGAGGGCACGGCCGGCAATACCGGCATCGGGCTCGCTCTGGTCGGCAATGCGCTCGGCTATCGCTCGGTGATCGTCATCCCGGAGACGCAGAGCCAGGAAAAGAAGGACATGCTGCGGCTCGCCGGCGCGACGCTCGTCGAGGTTCCGGCCGTCGGCTACGTCAATCCCAACAACTATGTGAAGGTCTCCGGCCGCCTCGCCGAGGAGCTGGCCAAGGCCGAACCCAGTGGCGCGATCTGGGCCAACCAGTTCGACAATGTCGCCAACCGGCAGGGCCATATCGAAACGACCGGGCCGGAGATCTGGCAGCAGACCGACGGCAAGGTCGACGGCTTCATCTGCGCGGTCGGCACGGGCGGCACGCTCGCCGGCGTCGCCATGGCGCTGAAGGGGGTCAACCCGAAGGTCCGGATCGGCCTCGCCGACCCGATGGGCGCGGCGCTCTATTCCTACTACAAGACCGGCGAGCTGAAGGCCGAAGGCTCCTCGATCACCGAAGGCATCGGCCAGGGCCGGATCACCAAGAACATCGAGAACGCGCCGATCGACGTCGCCTTCCAGATTCCGGACGAGGAGGCGATCCCGCTCTGCTTCCAGTTGCTGGAGGAAGAGGGCCTCTGCCTCGGCGGCTCCTCGGGCATCAACGTCGCCGGCGCGATCCGGCTGGCGAAAGAACTCGGCCCCGGCCACACCATCGTGACCATCCTCTGCGATTACGGCACGCGCTATCAGTCGAAGCTGTTCAATCCGGAATTCCTGCGCTCGAAGAACCTGCCGGTGCCGGGCTGGCTCGAACGCAATGGCAGGCTGAAGGACGTGATGGCCAAGGTGATGGCCTAAGCCTCATGTTGCTCGACCGGCGGACGCTCGCAGGCATCGCCGAGGGCAGCATCACCCAGGTGCTGCGCCGCTGGCGCCGGCCGAGCGTCCGCAGTGGTGGCAGCCTGACGACGGCTGCCGGGGTTCTGGCGATCGAGGCGGTCGAGCCGATCTCGGAAGCCGAGATCGACGATGCGGAGGCGAAAGCCGCCGGCTTCGCCTCACGCGATGCCGCGCTGGCGAGCCTCGCCGGCCGCGAGGGCGATCTCTACCGCATCCGCCTGCACCTTGCGGGTCCCGATCCGCGGCTTGCCCTGCGCGAAGCCTCCGAGCTCGGTGATGAAGAGGTCGGCGTGCTCGCAGCACGCCTTGGCCGGCTCGATGCCCGCCGCGCCTGGACTGTCGCCACGCTCGCCCTGATCGCCGCCCATCCCGGCCGCCGCGCGCCGGAACTCGCCGACCTCATCGGCCGCGAGACGCTCGCCTTCAAGCAGGACGTCCGCAAGCTCAAGACGCTCGGGCTGACCGAGAGCCTCGAAGTGGGTTACCGGCTGTCGCCGCGCGGCGAGGCGCTGCTTTCGAAGCTCCCGCCGCGCTGAGATGTCACCCAGCCGGTGCAGCACCGCCTCAGGCGGTCTGCGCCTCGGCCTCGATCGCGTCGATGTCGCCGGCGCGGTCGTACTGCGCCTGATCGAGCATGCCCTGACGCTTGGCGACGATGGTCGGCACCAGCGCCTGGCCGGCGACGTTCACCGCGGTACGGCCCATGTCGAGGATCGGGTCGATCGCGAGCAGCAGGCCGACGCCGGCGAGCGGCAGCCCGAGCGTCGAGAGCGTCAGCGTCAGCATCACCGTCGCGCCGGTCAGGCCCGCGGTCGCCGCCGAGCCGATCACCGAGACGAAGACGATCAGCACGTATTCCTGCAGGCCGAGCGGCAGCCCGTAGAACTGCGCGACGAAGATCGCCGAGATCGCCGGGTAGATCGCGGCGCAGCCATCCATCTTGGTGGTCGCGCCGAGCGGCACGGCGAAGGCGGCGTATTCTCGGGGCACGCCGAGGCTCTTCTCGGTCACGGTCTCGGTCACCGGCAGGGTGCCGACCGAGGAGCGCGAGACGAAGGCGAGCTGGATCGCCGGCCAGGCGCCCGCGAAGAAGCGCATTGGCGAGAGACCGTGCAGCAGGAGCAGGGCGGGATAGACGATCAGCAGCACGATGGCGAGGCCGAGATAGATCGCGAAGGCGTACCAGGAGAGCTGCTGCAGGGTCTGCCAGCCATATTGCGCGACGGCATTGCCGAGCAGGCCGACCGTGCCGATCGGCGTCAGCCGGATCACCCACCACAGGATCTTGCGGACGATGGCCAGCAGCGACTCGTTGAAGGACAGGAAGCTGTTGGCGCGCTCGCCGACCTTCAGAGCCGCGACGCCGACGACGATAGAGATCACCAGCAATTGCAGCACGTTGAAGCCGAGGCGTGTGGTCGCCGCGCCGCCGTCGACGCGGGTCGTCGCCTGCAGGCCGAGCATGTTGGCGGGCACAAGCCCCTTCAGGAAATCGAGCCAGGAGCCGACCGTCGCGGGCGCCTTGGCGCTGGCGGCCGCGACGCCGGAATTCAGCCCGGGCTGGATGATGAGGCCGAGCGCGATGCCGATCAGCACCGCGATGAAGGCGGTGACGGCGAACCAGAGCAGCGTCTGCCAGACCAGGGCGGCCGCGTTGGAAAGCTGCCTGAGATTGCTGATCGAGGCAACGATCGCCGTGAAGATCAGCGGCGGTACCAGCGCCTGCAGCAGTTGCACGAAGATCGAGCCGGTGGTCTGGAGCGCGACCGTCAGCCCGTTCGGCTGGCCGGCAGCGTCGGGCCCGATATTGCGCGCGACCCAGCCGAGCAGGAGCCCGACCACCATGGCCGCCAGAACCTGGAAGCCGAAGCTGGAATAGAACGGCTTTGTGCCGGCGCTCTTCACGCCGGCTGGGGACGTCATCGTTGTCATGGCAGGAACTCGTCAATCGCCGCCGTGCGGCTCTATTTATACGCCAGGATATAATGCGCCGCAGCAGATAAGGCGAAGGAGCAGATTTCTGTTTTGCGCGCAGCCGGCGACAGGATCATTCTGCGCTATCTCGATTCCGGGCGAGTTTCATCCCTTCACCGGCAGGAGAACGCGGGGCAGGCGTGCGCCGCCGGGCCTGCCGCCCGCAGGACAGCGCTGCTAACCAGCCGGCGCTTTCAATGACCGCACCGGCATGCCGGACAAAAGCTGCGGTCAACGCCTGGAGAGAACATCGATGAAGAGACGCCAATTCCTCGCAGCTGGCGCGACTGCGGCGGTCGCCGCCCCGATCGCGAGCCCCGCTATCGCGCAATCGGCGCCTTCGGTCCGCTGGCGGCTGGTCTCGGCCTTCCCGAAGTCCCTCGACACGCTCTATGGCGGCTCGGTCGAGCTGGCCCGCCGGGTCAGCGAGGCCACCGATGGCCAGTTCCAGATCCAGCCCTTCGCGGCCGGCGAGATCGTCCCCGGCGGCGCGGCGGTGATCGACGCGACGTCCAAGAACACCGTCGAATGCTGCCATACCTGCAGCTATTACGGCATCGGCATCGATCCTACCTTCGCTTTCGGCACCTGCGTCCCATTCGGCCCCAATGCCCGCCAGACCAATGCCTGGCTGACGGTCGGCGGCGGCAACGACGTGCTCAACGAGTTCTACGCCAAGCACAATCTCTACGCGCTGCCGGCCGGCAACACCGGCGTGCAGATGGGCGGCTGGTTCCGCAAGGAGATCAACACGGTCGAGGACCTGAAGGGCATCAAGTTCCGCGTCGGCGGACTCGCCGGCAATGTCCTGCTCAAGCTCGGCGTCGTGCCGCAGCAGATCGGCGGCGGCGACCTCTACTCCTCGCTGGAGCGCGGCACCATCGACGCAGCCGAATGGACCGGCCCTTATGACGACGAGAAGCTCGGCCTCTACCGGGTGGCGAAGTACTATTACTACCCCGGCTGGTGGGACCAGGGCACGGTGATCTCGATGATGATCAACCGCGCGAAATGGGACGAGCTGCCGGCCCGCTACAAGGCCGTGCTCAGCAATGCCTGCGCCGCCACCAACCAGTGGATGCAGGCCAAGTACGATCACGAGAACCCCATCGCGCTGAAGCGCGTGGTCGCCGCGGGCGCGATCCTGCGCCCGTTCTCGCCGGCGATCATGGAAGCCAGCTTCAAGGCGACCCAGCAGACCTATGACGAGATCAACGCGTCAAACCCGACGTTCAAGAAGATCCTCGGCGAGGTGATGGCCTATCGCGATGCGACCTCGCTGTGGTGGCAGGTCAGCGAGCTGCCCTACGACATCAACATCGCAAACCTGATCCGGCGCGCCCGGTAAGGCCTGAAGGGGGAGCCGAGCGCTCCCCCTTTTTCAGCTGGCGATGCGGCTGCGCTCAGCGCAGCGGCCAGACCCAGAGGATCAGCGGCACCGTCAGCAGGATGACCAGCAGCGACAAGGGCGCGCCGAGCCGGGCATAGTCGCCGAAACGGTAGCCGCCCGGGCCCATCACCAGCGTGTTGCACTGATGGCCGATCGGGGTGAGGAAATCGCAGGCCGCGCCGATCGCCACCGCCATCAGG
This sequence comes from Allobosea rubneri, assembly GCF_032464875.1. NCBI lineage: Bacteria > Pseudomonadati > Pseudomonadota > Alphaproteobacteria > Hyphomicrobiales > Alloboseaceae > Allobosea > Allobosea rubneri. The sequence continues at coordinate 40,191 of NZ_JAWDID010000006.1, read as the reverse complement.
AAGGCATCGGGATTGTAGCCGAGGGTCTTGGCGAAGCCGGCGCCGATCGGCGCCATGACCAGAACCGTCGCGGCATTGTTGAGGAACGGCGTCACCGCCATGGCTGCGACCAGGATCAGCCCGACCGCGCCCCAGCCCGGGAGCCCCGCGCCTGCCTGTGCCAGCCAGCCGGCCAGAAGATCGGTGGTACCGGTGGTGCGCAGGCTGTCGCTGACCGGGATCAGCGCCGCGAGCATGACGAGGATCGGCGCCTCGACCGAGGCATAGGCATCGCGCAGCGAGAGCGCCCGCAGCGCCAGCAGCAGGACCGCGGCCGAGAAGAAGGCGATCGCGACCGGCACCAGGCCGAGCGCGACGACGGCAACCGTGCCGGCGACGATCGCGCCGGTGATCAGGCGCCTACGGGAGCTGCCCAGCGACAGGCTGCGCGCCGCCAGCGGCAGGAGGCCGAGTTCGCGCAGCCGCTCCGGCAGGAGTTTTTCGTCGCCCTGCAGCAGCACCACGTCGCCATCGGCGAGCCGGATATCGCGCAGCCGCTCGGTGAAACGCTCGCCGGCGCGGCTGATGCCGAGCAGGTTGACCTGGAAGCGGGCGTGGAGGTCGAGCTCGGCGGCGGTCGCACCCGCCAGCAGCGAGCCTTGCGTCACCACGGCTTCTCCGGTGCGGGCGGGATCGAGCGAGCCTTCGGTCTCGGTCGGACGGTTCTGGCCGACGAGCTCGAGTTTGCCTTCGGCGACGACGCGCTCCAGCGCCTTGGCTTCGCCACGCAGCAGCACGATGTCGCCTGCCTTCAGGCTGGCATCGGGGAGCGGTGCCTGCCGGCGCTTGCCGCCGCGCAGGATCGCGACGACCTCGACCTCGCCGTTGGCGGGCTTGCGCAGATCGGCGATCGTTCGGCCACTCAGCGGCGCATTGGCCGGTATCCGAGCCTCGGTGACGTAATCCTTGATGTCGAGTGCCTGGTCGAGCGAGGCCGAGCCCTGCCGGTCCTTCGGCAGCAATCGATAGCCGAAGCCGAGGAACAGGCAGCCGAAGAAGGCGACGCCGATCCCCACGGGCGTGAAGTCGAACATCGCGAAGGGCTCGCCGCCGAGCTCCTCGCGCACCCGCGAGACGATGACGTTGGGCGAGGTCCCGACCAGGGTGACGATGCCGCCGAGCAGCGAGGCGAAGGCCATCGGCATCAGGAAGACCGAGGGCGATTTCCCGTCCTTGCGCGCAAGCTGATAGGCGATCGGCAGCATCATCGCGAGCGCGCCGATGTTCTTGATGATCGCGGACATCACCGCGACCGTGAAGACCAGCGCCATGACCTGGGTCTGGGTCGTGCGCAAGGCGGGGGCGATGCGCGAGATCGCGCTCTCGACCAGCCCGGATCGTGCCACCGCGGCGCTGACGATCAGGGCGCTGGCGACGATGATGACGATGTCGTCGGAAAAGCCCTTGAAGGCGTCCTTCGGCTGGACGACGCCCAGCACGACGCCCGCGAGCAGCGCCAGCAGCGCAACGATATCATAGCGCAGCTTGCCCCAGACGAAGGCGGCCATCATCGCGGCGACGAGCGAGCAGGAGAGAATCTGCGGCAGGGTCATCCGCGCCTTCTTAGCGGGCGCGGGCGGTGGATGCGAAGCCGAAAAGCGAACCCGCGCCGGAGCGCCAGGGGCTCAAAGCCACTTTTTCCAGCGGAAGAACAGATAGGGCAGGATCGCTGCGACGACCATGATCCCGAGCGACATCGGATAGCCGAAATCCCACTTCAACTCCGGCATCTTCTCGAAATTCATGCCGTAGATCGAGGCGACGAGCGTCGGCGGCATGAAAACCACCGCGACGACCGAGAACAGCTTGATGATCTTGTTCTGCTCGATGCTGACCAGGCCGAGCGTCGCATTCAGCATGAACTGCAGCTTGTTCGACAGGAAGGTCGCGTGTTCCTCGATCGCCTGGACGTCACGGATCGCAGACCGCCATTCCGGGGTGAAGCCGCTCACCGCCTTCTTGGTGCGCTTGAAGTTGGCCGAGAGGTAGAGCAGCACGCGCTCGACCGAGACCATGCTCTCGCGGACATTGGAGATGATGTGCTCGTACTGGCCGATGCGGCGCACCACCGCCTGATAGGCCCGCCCCTGCTCGACATTGGCGCTGTTGCCGTCGAAGATCTGGCGCGAACGCATGTCGATGCGGTCGCCGACGCCGCGCAACACCTCGGCCGCCCGGTCGGTGATGGCGTCGATCAGCCCTTCGATGACCCCGGCGGGTTCGAGACTGCAGCCGCCCGGCTTGCCGACGCGGTTGAGGAAGATGTTGAACGCGCCCGGCTGGTCATAACGCACCGTGACCAGCGCCTGCTCGGTCAGGATGAAGGTAACATCGGCGAGCCGCGGGACATTGGTCTCGGACTGGCAGATCACCCGCATGGTCATGTAGTGCGCGCCGCTCTCGGCATAGATGATCTCGGACGGTTCGAGATCGTGCATCTCCTCCCGCGTCGGGATCGAGATGCCGAGATGCTGCTCGACCTTGGCGTCCTCGGGCGACGTCGGGTTGTGCAGATCGATCCAGATCGCCCCGGCGGGAATCGGCTCGTCAGGTCCGAGGGTCTGGTGGACGAGACGATCGCCCCGCGTCAGGCAGATTCCATGGATCAGCAGCATGGGCGGTCTTTCCGGAAACGCGGGCGCCGGAGCGCCGACCTTTGCGGCACCAACTCCAAACCTCCGACGGTGTCAAACCGATGACGCGTTCCCGGGGGAAGCCGAAGCGGCAATTCCCTGCCCGGACGATCGCCGGGCGCGGCTGCGCGTTTAGCATAAAATAAATCGCGAAATGGGAAACCGCTGAGATCAACCGCCCCTCACGAGTTCTCCATGCTCAGCGCTGCACGAAATCTCAGCATCAAGACCATGCTCCTGACCGTCCTCGGTCTGGCCAGTGCGGCAATCGTAACGCTCGCAACGCAGTCGCTCTGGCAAGCCTGGACGCGGCACAACACGGCGGTCGAGGTCTCTGCGCTCGCCGACCTGAACACGGCCTATTTCACGGCGCTCCAGAATCTGCGTTTCGAACGCGGCAACGGCTCGAGCGCGATGACGATGCCGACCGACAAGAATGGCGGGATGATCGAGGACGTGCTGACGCGGCGCAAGCGGCTGGACGATGCCATCGCCACGGCGCAGGCGATCGTCCGGAAGAACGGCTACGACGTCGCGACGGCCGTATCGCGCGAGATCGATGGCCATGTCGCCGCGCTCAAGCCGTTGAGGGCCCGGATCGATGCCAACTGGAAGTTGCCGCTGGAAGCGCGCGAGAAGGACCTGGTCGGAGCCAGCATGGCCCAGACCGGCAAGTTCCTGGCGGCGCTCGAGGCGGCGTCGACGACGCTCGAGGAACGCATCCTCGCGCTCGATGCCGGCTTCGCCAACCTCACGTCGATCCGCTCGATGGCCTGGGCGGCGCGCTCGCTCAGCGGGTCCTCGACGATCCTGCTCAACGACGCCATCGCCCAGGGCCGGCCGCTGGACGCCAAGGAGAGCAATGCCGTCGTCGTCAACGACGCACGCCTGGAGTTCGCATGGGGCGTGGTGAGGCAGCTTATCGGCCAGGCGACCACGCCGCAGACGCTGAAGGACGCGCTCGCGACGGCAGAGGCCACCTATTTCGGCGGGGCCTTCAAGGCGGTCCGGGCCGGTCTGGTCGCCGATGTGACGGGCGGGCGTAAGCCGTCGATCAATCCCGATCAGTGGCGCGACCAGATCGTCGCGGCCTCCGAGACCGTCGGCGCCGTGGCGAGCCGCGCCATCGACGTCGTGTCGGACGCCGCGGATGCGAAGGCGGACGCCGCGATGCGCTCGCTCGTCATGTACGGGCTGGTCCTGCTGGCAGCGCTCGCGCTGGCGCTCTTCGGGCTCTGGCTGGTGCAGAGCCGGGTGACGCGTCCGATCACGGCGTTGACCGCCGCGATGAAGCGGCTGGCGCAGGGCGACTTCTCGGCCGAGATCATCGACAGCGGCCGCAATGACGAGATCGGCGGCATGGCTGCCGCGGTCCGGGTGTTCAAGGAGAACGGCTTGCGCGTCCAGGCCCTAGAGGCCCAGGAGCGCGCTGCCGCAGCCGAACGGGCTGCGCGGACGGAATCCATGATCGCCGTGGTCAACGATGTCGGCACGGTCGTCGCGGCTGCGGCGGCGGGCGATTTCAGCGCGCGCCTGCGCCTGGAAAGCGCCGATGCGCAAATGCAGCAGCTGGTCGACGGGATCAACCAGATCAACGCCGTGGTCGACGGCGCGACCACCGAGTTCGCCGACATTCTGGCATCGGTCTCGCAGGGCGACCTCACCCGCAGGATCGCGACCAGCTATCAGGGCCGCTTCGCCGAGCTGAAGCACTCGGTCAACGAAACGGTCGCACGGCTCTCGGACACGATCGGCGGCATCCAGGCGACGACGTCCCAGGTCTCGGCCTCGGCCCGCGAGATCAAGGCGGGCGCCGACGATCTCGCCAAGCGCACCGAGGAGCAGGCAGCCTCTCTGGAGGAGACCGCAGCCACGACCGAAGAACTCGCAGCCTCCGTCAAGGCGAGCGCCGGCTCCTCGAAGGTCGCGGCGTCGGCCTCCGACGAGGCCATGGACGTCGCCCAGCAGGGCGGCATGATCGTGCAGGACGCCGTCGCGGCGATGGAGCGGATCGAGGCCGCCTCCCGCAAGATCACCGACATCACCTCGGTGATCGACGGCATCGCCTTCCAGACCAATCTCCTGGCGCTGAACGCCGCCGTGGAAGCGGCGCGGGCCGGCGATGCCGGCAAGGGCTTTGCCGTGGTAGCCTCGGAGGTCCGCACGCTCGCCCAGCGCTCGGGCGAGGCCTCGAAGGACATCACGACCCTGATCCAGTCCTCGACGACCGAGATCGAGGAAGGGGTGAGGCTGGTCCGGTCGGCCGGGGCGGCGCTGGACAAGATCGTCTCGGCCTCGCGGCAGGTCGCCACGACGGTCGTCGAGATCTCGGCGGCTGCGGGCGAGCAGGCCAACGGCATCGAGGAGATGAGCCAGACCGTCGCGCATATGGACGAGATGACTCAAGCGAACGCAGCGCTGGCCGAAGAGAGCGCCGCCTCCGCCGCCTCGCTCGCCGACCAGATCCACAGCCTCGACCAGCTCGTCGCGTCCTTCCGCATCGCCGGCGGGGATGTCAGGGCGAGCAGCGAGCCCGAGCGCCTGCGCAACCTCGCAGCCGCGGCCATGTCCGAAACCCGCTCCGCCCCGCGCGCACCGGCTCGGCGTACCCAGCCTTCTGCGGAGCAGCGCGCGCCGATGCCCGCCCGCAAGGTCGCCAACGGCGGAGCGCGGGACCTCGAATGGGAAGAGTTCTGACAGTCTGCCAAATGCTCAGCCCTCATCCTGAGGAGGCCGCGTGAGCGGCCGTCTCGAAGGATGCTCCAGCTGGTTCCGGAGCCTTCTGGAGCATCCATCGAGACGCAGCCTGAAGGCTGCTCCTCAGGATGAGGTCTGAGGGATGTTCAAACGGCCTTTGAGCCCGCGCAGGCTCAGATCCCGCCCTTCACGCCCTGCGGCGGCTTGCTGTCGGCCGGCACGAAGAAGTCCGGCATCAGCGGCACCGACGGATCGACGCGGTAGGGCGTGAAATCGGTCACGCCCTCGCCGGCCATGAAGCTGTCGTCGATCAGGAAATTGCCTGAGAATTCCCGCGACGGCTTGTTGAAGACCATCCAGGCGGCCTCGCCCAGCATGTCGGGGGTGCGGCTCGCCTGCACCACCTTGTCGCCGCCGAGCAGGTTCTTGACCGCCGCGGTCGCGACCGTGGTGCGCGGCCAGAGCGCGTTGACGGCGATGCCCTTGGGCGCGAGTTCGCCGGCAAGCCCGAGCACGCACAGGCTCATGCCGTACTTCGCCATGCTGTAGGCGAGATGCGGGGTGAACCAGCGCATGCTCATGTCGAGCGGCGGCGAGAGCATCAGGATGTGCGGGTTCTCCGCCTTCGCCAGATGCGGGATCGCGTATTTCGAGACCATGAAGGTGCCGCGCGTATTGATCTGGTGCATCAGATCGAAGCGCTTCATCTCGGTCATCTGCGTATTGGTCAGCGAGATCGCGCTGGCATTGTTCACGAGGATGTCGATCCCACCGAAGGTCTCGGCCGTCTTCGCGATCGCCGCGACCACCGCCTCCTCCTCGCGGATATCGACCATCAGGGGCAGGCATTTGCCGCCGGCCGCCTCAATTTCGGCGGCGGCAGTATAGATCGTGCCTTCGAGCTTGGGATGCGGCTCGGCCGTCTTGGCGGCGATGGTGACGTTCGCGCCGTCGCGCGCCGCCCGCAGGGCGATGGCGAGGCCGATGCCGCGCGATCCGCCGGTGATGAAAAGCGTCTTGCCCTTGAGCGACATGGTGGTTTCCTCCAGCCTTATGATTGCAGAGTGAAGCGTTCCGGCTGCCGGCCGTCCGCATCGGTGAAGCCGTAGATGCGTGCGAGATCAGCGACGTGCAGCGTCTGCCCGGCATGGCGCATGACATCAGGATCGGCGGCCAGCGCGGCGACGGCGCGGCCGGCATAGAGCGGCGTCTCGGTCGCCTGCTCGGCAAGTCCGGCATCGCGGACGCGCTCGGTCAGCACATGGCCGGGCGACAGGGCGAGCGCGGTGACGCCGAATGGCTTGAGCTCCTGCGCCATGGCTAAGCTCAGCCGGTTCATCGCGGTCTTGCCGAGATCGTAGAAGACATCGCCGAGATAGCCGCCGGCGGTATCGAAACTGACCGTGACGATCAGGCCCTGGCGCATCTGCGCCAGGGCCGGAGCCACGGCGCGAGCGAGCAGCAATTGCGCATAGACGCCGCTCTCGAAGCTCTCGCCGAGCCTGGCGACCGGGCGGCGCCAGAACGGCGTGCCGAAGGCCGAACCGTCCCGGTAGCGGTCGCCGTCGTAGCCCTCGTTGCCACCCCAGACCGCATCGACGACGCAGTCGAGCCGGCCGAAGCGGCGCAAGCACCAGGCGACGAGCTGGTCGACCTCGCGCTCATTGGTGTGGTCGCAGCGATAGGGCTGGCCCTTGCCGCCTGCCGCCTCGACCTCGCGAGCCGTGTCCTCGAAGGTCTCGAGCCGCTGGTCGGTCCGCGGCCCTGCCTCGCTGGAGCGCCCGGTGCAGATCACCGTCGCGCCGGCCTGTCCGAGTGCTCTGGCAATGCCGCGCCCGAGCCCGCGCGAGGCTCCGGCGACGAGGCAGATCTTGTTCGCAAGGGGAGCCGCGGTCACCGCACCTGCTCCATCATTCCGGGGCAGGCTCCAGGCTTGAGCCCGGAAGCCATGGACAGGACATCCCCGAAAGGAACACCGTCATTGCGAGTCGCGCAGCGACGAAGCAATCCAGGGGAGCGTAGCGCACTGCCGCTCCTGGACTGCTTCGCTTCGCTCACAATGACGGAGAAGGCACGGGAAAGGTCGCGTGCACCGCTTCCGGACCCGCCACTGCGTGGCGCTCCGAAATGACCGCGTGGTTTCGCGCCAAACCGAAATCCTCTAGAAGCCCCCTCCCCCGAACGACGAGGCGAACCATGGAAGCGAACGACGTCGCCGCCTGCTGGGAGGCCAATGCCGAAACCTGGACCCGCCATGCGCGGGCCGGCTACGACCTTTACCGGGACGCCCAGAACACCCCGGCCTTCCTCGCCAACCTGCCCGGTATCGCCGGCCTCGAGGGGCTCGACATCGGCTGCGGCGAGGGCTCGAACACGCGCAAGCTGGCCGAGGCCGGCGCCCGCATGACCGGCATCGACATCGCGCCGACCTTCATCCGCCACGCGCAGGAGGCGGAGGCCGAAACGCCTCTCGGCATCGCCTACCGGCTCGCCGACGGCATGGCCCTGCCCTTCGGCGATGGCAGCTTCGACTTCGCCACCGCCTTCATGTCGCTGATGGACATGCCGCATCAGGACAAGGTTCTGGCTGAGACGATGCGCGTGCTGAAGCCCGGCGGCTTCCTGCAGTTCTCGATCCTGCATCCCTGCTTTGCGACGCCGCATCGCAAGGTCGTGCGCGACGAGAACCGCAAGGTCCTCGCCATCGAGGTCCGCGACTATTTCCGGCCCACCGACGGCGAGATCGAGAGCTGGCGCTTCGGCGCCGCGCCCGAGCACGAGAAGGCCAGCGTCGAGCCGTTCAGGGTGCCGCGCTTTCACCGCACGCTGAGCGACTGGGTGAACATGATCGTCGCGACGGGCCTTGCCATCGAGATGATGCACGAGCCCTCGGTCGATGCCGAAACTGCCCGCGCCCTGCCCTATCTCGACGACACGCTCGTCGCGCCGCTGTTCCTGCACATGCGCGTCCGCAAGCCGGCTCCGGCCGTCTAGCGGGGCGCGCGCCTGCGTCACGCCGCGAAGACCGCGGCCGAATCCGCCACCGCCCCGGCGCCCTCGGTCACCGCGAGCTCCAGCCCCGGCGCCTCGGCGACGTTGTGCTCGGCGAAGAAGCGGGCCGTCGCCAGTGCAGCCGCACCGGTATCCTCGCCGCGCAGCCCGAGCGCCTTCCTGGCGAGGCCGGTGCCGCCCTGGGCCAGCGCGAAGAGCTTGAGATAAGGCGTCGCGCCGGCGAGCGCGCTCGCCTGGTCGGCGCCCATCGTCTGGAGCATCCACTGCGTCGCACGCTCGAGCGAGTCGACGGCGGTCCCGAGCCGCGCCGCCGTGTGGCCGAAGCCCGGCGTATTGGCCTCGCGCACCTGCTCGACCACGCCGCGCATCTCGCCGATCAGCGCCTTGACCGCCTCGCCATTGGAGAGCGGCAGCTTGCGCAGCACGAGGTCGATCGCCTGGATGCCGTTGGTGCCTTCGTAGATCGTGGCGATCCGGGCATCGCGCAGATGCTGGGCGGCGCCGGTCTCCTCGACATACCCCATGCCGCCATGGATCTGGACGCCGGTCGAGGCGACCTCGACGCCGATATCGGTGGCGTAGGCCTTGGCGACCGGCGTGATGATCGCGGCACGCTCGGCCGCGGCCTTGCGCTTGGCTTCGTCGGCCTCGCGGTGCGAACGGTCGAGCGTCGCGGCCAGCAGCAGCGAAAGCGTGCGCGCCGCCTGCGTCTTGGCGCGCATCTCCATCAGCATGCGGCGGATATCGGGATGGACGATGATCGGGCTCATCGGCGCGCCCTTGGGCGCATCGAGCGCCGTGCCCTGCTTGCGCTCATGGGCGAAGGCGAGCGCCTGCTGATAGGCGCGCTCGGCGATGGCGACGCCCTGCACGGCGACGTTGAGGCGGGCATTGTTCATCATCGTGAACATGCAGGCGAGGCCACGGTTCTCCTCGCCGATCAGCCAGCCGATCGCGCCGCCATTGTCGCCATAGCTCATCGCGCAGGTCGGCGAGGCGTGGATGCCGAGCTTGTGCTCGACACCGGTGCAGCGGACATCGTTGCGCTCGCCGAGCGAGCCATCGGCATTGACCAGGTATTTCGGCACTAGGAAGAGCGAGATGCCGCGCGTTCCGGCCGGTGCGTCCGGCAGGCGGGCGAGGACGAGGTGGACGATGTTGTCCGTCATCTCGTGCTCGCCATAGGTGATGAAGATCTTCTGGCCGGTGATGCGATAGGTGCCGTCGCCGACACGCTCCGCCTTGCAGCGCAAGGCGTTGAGATCCGAACCGGCCTGCGGCTCGGTCAGGTTCATCGTGCCCATCCACTCGCCGGAGACGAGCTTGGCGAGATAGGTCTCCTTGAGATGTTCGGAGCCATGGGCATGCACCGCCTCGATCGCACCGACAGTGAGCAGCGGGCCGAGCGCGAAGGCGAACGCGGCCGAGTTCCACATTTCGGTGCAGGCGGATTGCACCAGCGTCGGCAGGCCCTGGCCGCCATAGGCCTCCGGTCCCGGCAGGGCGTTCCAGCCGCCCTGGGCCCAGGCATGGTAGGCCTCCTTCCAGCCCGGCGGGGTGGTGACGACACCGTCCTTCAGGGTCGAGCCGTGCTTGTCGCCGACCACATTCAACGGCGCGAGGACATCGCCGGCGAATTTCGCGGCTTCCTCGAGCACTGCCTCGGTGAGACCGTCCTCCAGCTCGGGCGCGAGGCCATCGGCCAGCAGGGCGTCGAGCCCGGCGACATGGCGCATGGTGGCCAGGATATCCTCGACCGGAGCACGATACGACATGAGCCTCTCCTCCACGCCGACCGACTCCGCGGGGCGATTTTGCAGCGTTGCGTTTGACGGCGATGTTAGCGGCGAACTATGCCCTCCGCCAACGCGCAAGCCGGTGCGTCCCTGCGCAGACGATCCGGCATTGTTATAGTTCACATATAAACATTCAAGAGCGATCGTGACCGAAACCCGCCAGACGCAACGCCTGCACGCCAACGAGGCCGGCATCGCCGAGGCGGCACGGCTGCTTCGCGCCGGCAAGCTGGTCGCCCTGCCGACCGAGACGGTCTACGGCCTCGCCGCCGATGCGACCGACGGCCGCGCCGTCGCCTCGATCTATGCGGCCAAGGAGCGGCCGAGCTTCAACCCGCTGATCTCGCACCTGCCCGATACCGCGGCAGCGAGGCGCGAGGGCCTGTTCGACGCCTCGGCACTCGCGCTGGCAAAAGCGTTCTGGCCGGGACCACTGACCCTGATCGTGCCAGTTTCCCCGGGCTGCACAGTCAGTGACCTCGCCCGCGCCGGGCTCGGCTCGGTTGCGCTCAGGGTGCCCTCGCACCCGGTCGCGCGTGCGGTCCTCGCCGCAGCCGGTCGGCCGATCGCAGCCCCTTCCGCCAATCGCTCCGGGCGGGTCAGCCCGACGCTGCCGGAGCATGTGCTGGTCGATCTCGATGGCCGCATCGACGCCGTGCTCGAAGCCGGCCCGACCGAGATCGGCCTTGAATCGAGCATCGTCGCCTGCCTCGGCGGTGCGCCGAAGCTGCTGCGCCCCGGCGGCGTGCCGCGCGCGGCGCTGGAATCGGCGATCGGACGCGAGCTCGTCGCCGCCGATGCGGCGCAAGGAGCCGCGCCGATCTCGCCCGGTCTACTCGCCTCGCATTACGCGCCGGACGCCGCCGTCAGGCTGGGCGCGTCAGCGCCGCTGCCGGGTGAGGCCTGGCTCGGCTTCGGGCCGGAGCCGGAAGGCCACGCCCTGCCGCCACTCTCGCTCAATCTCAGCCCGAAGGGCGACCTGAGCGAAGCGGCCGCCAATCTCTTCGCCGCTCTGCGCCGCCTCGACGAAGCCGGCGCGACGGTAATCGCGGTGGCTCCGGTGCCGATGCACGGCCTCGGCGAGGCGATCAACAACCGTCTCGGCCGGGCCGCCGCTCCGCGCTGACCCGACAGCGGCGCGCGCGATCCGCCAGCCTCGCCGAGCCCAGCTTGCAATTGCGCAAGATTTCGCGATGCTGCCCGGACCGTTCCGGGGACCCCCGACCACGATGCCGAAGCTAGCCTGGGACGATTTCCGCCTGATCAAGGCGATAGCCGATGCCGGCGGGCTGACCGGGGCTGCGGTCGCCCTCGAAGTCAACCATTCGACCGTGTTCCGGCGCCTCGGCCAGATCGAGGATCAGCTCGGCCACGCGCTCTTCGAGCGCCGCAAGACCGGCTATGTCCCGACCTCGGCCGGCGAGGAGATGGCGGCGCTGGCCTCGCGCATCGACGACGACGTCACCGCCTTCGGCCGGCGCCTCGCCGGGCGCGACCTCGCCCCCTCCGGCGAAGTCCGGGTTACGACGACCGACACGCTCTATCTGCACATGCTGCTGCCGATCTTTGCGGCGTTCCGCGCCGCCCATCCGCTGATTCGGCTCGACGTCGTCATCGCCAGCCAGACCCTCAACCTGTCGCGCCGCGACGCCGACGTCGCGATCCGCGCCAGCGACTCGCCCGGCGAGACGCTGATCGGGCGCCGGCTCGCCGATCTGAACTGGGCCGTCTACGCCCGCGCCGACGCGCCCGCCACCGCGGCCGAGCAGGCCGACCCCAGCGCCCTGTTCCGGCGCGTCTGGGTCACGCTCGGCGACCATCTCGGCTATGTGAAGGCGGCCCGCTACGTCCGCGACCATGTCGAGCCGGAACGCATCGCGCTGCGCTCCTCCGCCGTCCTCGGGCTGACCGAAGCGGTCGAGCAAGGCATCGGCATCGGCCCCCTGCCCTGCTTCATCGCCGACCAGCGGCCCGGGCTGGTGCGGCTGCTGCCGCCGCGCCCCGAATTCACCACCGGGCTATGGATCCTGACCCATCCCGACATCCGCCATGCACCACGGGTCCGGGCCTTCATGGATTTCTGCGGCAGCGAACTCGCAAAGCGCCGCGCGTTGCTGGAAGGCACGGCCTGACGCGGGCGCCTTACCGGCGCACCTACAAGACCATGCGCGTCGACGCGCGCCATCGCGGCCAGCACATCCCTTCCCAGCAAGCAGGTGTCCGCGAGCTGCCTTTCAGGCAGACTAGCGGCAACAGCCCTCCACTTCACGCATTGCCACGCGATCAAAACCTGTATACCGGTATTCCAGTATTCAGGAATGCGAGATGCCCAGACCTTCACGCGCCACGCGCGCCCCGCAATTGCCGGCCTTCGCGATCGACCGCACGCTGCGGGCGCCCGAGCAGGTCTATCGCGGGCTGCGCGAGGCGATCGTCTCGCTCGCCATCGCGCCCGGCACCGCCCTTTCCGAGGGAGACGTCGCCGAAGCCTGCTCGATCAGCCGCACCCCGGTACGGGAGGCGTTCGCCCGGCTCAGTGAAGAGCAGTTGCTCGACGTCTTCCCCAATCTCGGCACCTTCGTTTCGCTGATCGACCCGCAGGCCATTGCCGAGGCGATCACCATCCGCCGCCTGCTCGAGGGCGAGGCGGCGGCGCGGGCCGCGGCGAAGGCCGACCCCGAGCTGCTGCGCGAGATGTCCGAGATCCTCGCCCGGCATGAGCAGGCCGTCGCGGCCGGCGATGCGGTGCAGGCCTATGCCTGCGACGAGGCGTTTCACCACGCCCTGTTCGTCACGCAGAAGCTCAGCCAGATGTGGCAGAGCGTCAGCCGGGCACGGACCCATCTCCAGCGCGTCCACCATCTCAGGATCTCGGAGCGCGGCGCGCTCGGCGATGCGCTGGAGCAGCACCGCCTCGTCCTCGCCGGCATCGAAGCCGGCACGCCGGAAGCCGCCCGCTCAGCGATGGCGGCGCATATCGACGCGCATGGCCGCTTCCTCAGCCGCATCGCCGACCGCAAGCACTCTTACATCCGAGCCGAATGACGACCGAGCAGCCATCACTGGGCATCACCATCATGCCCGATTTCGCCCAGTCAGAGGGCGTCGACGCGGTTCTGGAGAACATCGTCGAACGCCTCGGCTGCACTGTGCTCTGTACCACGCCTTCGGTGGCGGAACGCTGCCCGGAGGGGACAGGCGTGCGCGAGCCCCCGGCCGACGCCGGCGCCGGACTCGGCCGCACGCTCGATCGCCCGCTCTGGGGCGACAAGGCACTGTGGATGAAAACCGCGACGAGCTTCCGGCCGAATCCGGCGCTCTATCGCGACAGCCCCTACCCGCCGCCCCTGCCGGATGAGCTGACCGATCGCCAGGGCGGCACCGTCGCCAACCTGCTCGCCGGGGCGAAGCGTGCCGGCATGAAAGTGCAACTCCAGCTCATGGCCGCCGCCCCGCCCGGCCTGCGCGTGCAGTGCCGCGACGACGACAGCGCCGACGAGCAGCCGCTGACCATTTTCGGCCGGCCGGTCCCCGGCCGCGTCGACGCCAATGTCAGCCTCGCCAGCCAGGGGCTGCGCCGCTACATGCGCGCCCTCGTCGCCGACCTCTTGGCGAACTACCCAAGCTGCGACGCTCTGCGCTTCGACTGGCCGGAATATCCGCCCTACGCGCCCGACAGCCTGCTCTTCGACTTCTGCCCCGCCGCGGTGAGGCGCGGCCAGGAACTCGGCCATGATGTCGAGGCGGTCCGCGCACGGGCAATCGAGGGACTACGCGAACTCTCATCGCGCTTCGCCGCCGCTCCGGAAGCCGTCGACCTCGGCGCGCTTCTCGCCGGCGGCACCTGGGCCGCAGACCTCATCGCCTATCGTGCCGCGATCGTCGGCGACTATGTCAGGGACCTGACGGCGATCGTCCGGGAGGTCTCGGGCGGGCGCGTCGGCGTCGTGATGCAGGCCTTCCCGCCGCCGCTGAACCGGCTTTCCGGCTTCGGCTTCGTCGGCCTCGACGGCGTCGCCGACGAGGTCGCGGTCAAGCACTACACGATGCACTGGCCGATGATCGAACGCAGCTATGTCGAACGGCTGGCGCAACTCACCGGCGCCGACCCCGACCGCGTTTTCGCAAGCGTCCATCGCTGGGTCGACCTCAACGGCAACGCGCCGACGCGCGAGGCATTGCGCTATCCCGAACCCGAGGAGGCGCATCCGGCCGACGATGCCGGCCTGCGCCGGAGCGTCGAAACCGCCGCCGCAGAGCTGCGCCAGTCGTGCTTCTCGACCATCGTCCACGGCTACGGGCCGCCCGACGATGTCGAGCGCCGCTTCCGCGCCGTGCTCGAAAGCCCGTGCCGCCACCTGCACATCAACCGCTACGGCTACCTGTCGGACGAGAAGATCGCCCGGCTCGGCGCCATCTGGCGGGCCGGAAGCTAGCACCGATCCAGCGCCCCCGAGACGAGGGGCCACGTCAAGGGAGGGAGAAAACCATGTGGTCGTTCAAATCGGGGCTGGCCGTCGCGCTCGTCCTCGCCTCGACGCTTGCCGTCGCCGCACAGGAAACCTATCCGACGCGGCCGGTGCGGATGATCGTGCCTTTCGCCGCCGGCGGCGCCTCGGACATGATCGCGCGGCTCGTCGCCGAGCGGCTGCAGGCGCGCTGGGGCCAGGGCGTCGTCATCGAGAACATGGGCGGCGGCGGCAGCAATATCGGCGTCGCGGCGCTCGCCCGTGCGACGCCTGACGGCTACACGATCGGCCTGATCAATGCGAGCAGCCACGGCCTCAACAAGGCGCTCTACAAGGAACGCCTGCCCTTCGACCCGGAGCGCGATTTCGCACCGATCTCGCAGCTCGCGATCACGCCGAACGTGCTGGTGGTCAACCCGGACAAGGTGCCGGCCAAGACCGTGCCGGAGTTCATCGCGCTGCTGAAGCAGAATCCGAACAAGTTCAATTTCGGCTCGTCGGGCATCGGCACCTCGCTGCATGTCGGCATGGAGCTGTTCCAGCAGGAGACCGGCACCAAGCTCGCCCATGTCCCCTATCGCGGCTCCGGCCCGATGATGGTCGACCTGCTCTCGGGCCAGATCGAGGTCGCGCTCGACGGCGCCGCGGTCGCCTGGCCCTATGTCGAGGCCGGCAAGCTCAGGGCACTCGCGATCTCGATCCCGAAGCGCGCCGAATTCGCGCCCGACCTGCCGGCGCTGAGCGAATTCCTGCCTGGCTTCGACGTGACCGCCTGGCACGGCCTTGCCGCCCCCGCCAAGACGCCGCCGGCGATCGTCGAGAAAATCTCGCGCGACGTCCGCGAGATCCTGGCGACGCCGGAGGTCCGCGAGAAGCTCGCCGCCGCGAAGATCATCGCGCTCGGCATGACGCCGCAGGAGTTCAAGGCCTTCCTCGACGGCGAACTGAAGAAATGGGCGCCGGTGATCGAAAAGGCCAACATCAAGTTGGATTGAGAAATGCAGTCGGCGGCGGGACACCCCGCCGCCGCTAGTAAAGGGCTCAGCCGACCTCGACCACGACGCGGCCGCGCACCTTGCCGTCGAGGATGGCGCGGCCGGTCTCGACGACGTCCTCGAGCGGGATCGTCGTCGTCATCGCCGCGAGCTTGTCGCGGTCGAGATCGCTGGCGAGGCGGGCCCAGGCCTCGAGCCGGCGCGGCTTCGGGCACATCACGGAATCGACGCCGAGCAGGGCGACGCCACGCAGGATGAAGGGCGCGACCGAGGCCGGCAGGTCCATGCCCTGGGCGAGGCCGCAGGCGGCGATCGCGCCGCCATACTTCGTCATCGAGAGCAGGTTGGCGAGGGTGTGCGAGCCGACGGCGTCGACGCCGGCAATCCAGCGCTCCTTGCCGAGCGGGCGGCCCGGCCCGGAGAGCTCGTTGCGGTCGATGATCTCGGCGGCGCCAAGCCCCTTGAGATAATCGGCCTCCTCGGCCCGGCCGGTCGAGGCGATGACATGCCAGCCGGCCTTGGCCAGGAGCGCGATCGCGACCGAACCGACGCCGCCGGCAGCGCCGGTGACGACGACCGGACCGTCGGACGGCTTCAGCCCGTGCTTCTCGAGCGCCAGCACGCAGAGCATGGCGGTATAGCCGGCGGTGCCGATCGCCATCGCCTCGCCCGGGTTCATGCCTTCCGGCAGCGGCACCAGCCAGTCGGCTTTGACCCGGCTCTTCTGGGCATAGGCGCCAAGATGCGTCTCGCCCGTGCCCCAGCCATTGAGAATGACGAGATCGCCCGGCTTGAAGGCGGGGTTGTCGGAGGCTTCGACCCGGCCGGCGAAGTCGATGCCGGGGATCATCGGCCAGCGCCGCACCACGGGGGCGCGGCCGGTGAGCGCGAGCCCGTCCTTGTAGTTGACGGTGGAATGGGTGACGCGGACGGTGACGTCGCCTTCCATCAGGTCGGCCTCGGCGAAATCGCCGAAGGCGAGACTCGTGCCGGCTTCGCCCTTGCTGGCGATCAGGGCCTTGAAGGTGGTCATGGAATTCACTCCGGAAGCTTCTGGTTCAGCACTCATCCTGAGGAGCCGCGTAGCGGCGTCTCGAAGGATGCTCCAGCACGCTCTGGAGCATCCTTCGAGACGCGGACCAACGTCCGCTCCTCAGGATGAGGGCTGAGCATGGTGCAGATCAGCCGGCTGAGTTGACCGCGCCGGGCCGCCGCCTGCAAGCGGCGAGCCCGTGCGTCTTTGGTCAGGCTGGCTGGGCCTGCGGGCGCGCCACCGGCTTCTCGACGATCGGCAGGTTGATCAGAGCCGAGGCGACGCCGAGCGCGACCGACAGCCACCAGACGATGTCGTAGGAGCCGAAGCGCTCATAGAGGATGCCCCCGAGCAACACGCCGAGGAAGCCGCCGACCTGATGCGAGAAGAAGGCGAAGCCGTAGAGCATCGCCATGTACTTGGTGCCGAACATCAGCATCACCAGCGAGGAGGTCGGCGGCACCGTCGAGAGCCAGAACAGGCCGATGGTGATGCCGAAGATGATCGCCGTCGCCGGGCTCGCAGGGATCAGGATGAAGGCGGCGATCGCCACCGCCCGGCCGAAATAGATCCAGGCGAGCAAATGGCGCTTGGGCATGCGCGAGGAGAGCCAACCCGAGCCGAGCGAGCCCGCGGCATTGGCGAGGCCGATGGCGGCGAGCGTCCAGCCGCCGACCCAGGCCGGCAGGCCGGCATCCTTGAGATAGGCCGGCATGTGCACGGTGATGAAGGCGAGCTGGAAGCCGCAAGTGAAGAAGCCGAGCACCAGCAGCACATAGGAGCGATGCTTGAAGGCCTCGCCCAGCGCCTGCCGGATGGTCTGGTTCGGCAGGTTGGCGGCGGCTGCCTGCCCGACGGCCGCCCCGGTCTTGCGCATGGCCAGCATGGTCGCCAGCGGAATGACAGGCAGCAGGGTGAAGGCGAAGACGACAAGCGCCTGCTGCCAGCCGAGCGTCTCGATCAGGATGTTGCCGATCGGCGGGAAAAGGAACTGGCCGAAGGAGCCGGCCGCCGTGCCGGCGCCGAAGGCGAGCGGGCGCCAGCTCTCCGGCAGGAGCTTGCCGAAGGCGGCGAGGATCAGGTTGAACGAGCAGGCCGAGAGCCCGAAGCCGATCAGCACGCCCGCGCCGAAATGCAGCTGCAGCGGGGTCGTGGCATAGGCCATCATGACGAGGCCAGCGGCATAGAGCAGCGCACCGACGCAGAGCACCCGGACGAGACCGAAACGGTCGGCAATCGCGCCGGCGAAGGGGGCGCCCAGACCCCAGAGCAGGTTCTGGATCGCGAGCGCCAGGCCGAAGGTGTCGCGGCCCCAGCCGAATTGCAGCGTCATCGGGATCTGGAAGAGGCCGGCGCTGGCGCGCGGCCCGAAGCTGATCAGGGCGATCAGGCAGCCGGCGACGACGATGATCTCCGGCGCATGGCTGCGCTTGGCGGCGGAATTCATGCAAGGCTCCGGAGCATGGGGAAGTGTGTCTGCACGTTAGCGCCGGCAGCTCGCCGACTCCAACGCGTTTCCGTTACATCGCGCATCACGGCGATGCATGGAAATTCGGTGCTTTTGCCGCCAGAGGCGGGATTTCGGCGGTTTGCGCGCCAGGCTTCCCGGTCGTCGACGGGCGCCGCGCTGCGTTGCTCTCCCGCCTTCAGGCGCGGGCCATTAACCGACCCTCAACCCTGACGTTCGATTATCGAGATGTCGCGAATTTGCATCATCGCAGGTCGCGCATGCCGTTCCATTCCTCTCGGGTTGAGCACCTTGAGTCAGTTGCGTCCGCGCCGGCGATCGAAGCGAAGCCGCAGTGCCCGCCTGAAATGGGCGCTGGCGACGGTCGCACCCTGGGCGCTGTCGGCTGGGCTGCTGGTCTCCTTCACCGCCTCGGCCGGCCAGAACCACGATTCCTACGCCTCGCCATCCTCGCTGATCGCGCGCGCCGCGCCGAACCCGCATTCCGATCTTGCGGAAGGACCGTCGATGCTCGTGGCCGTGAGCGCCTTCCGCATGCCGGAGCGTGCCTTCGAACGGGTGATCCAGCCGGCCCGGCTTTCCTTCGACATTCCCGAAAACGTCTTCGTCTCCGACCCGCGCCTGCCGCGCGAGGATATGAAACGGGCAGCCGGTTCGTTTCCGCAGGTCGATCGCAGCGCCAAGGGCGACCCGATCATCGGCCTGCGGCCGACGCTGACGCGCAACGGTCCGCCCGGCGAGCTCGAGCACATCGTCTTCGGCGAGACGCCCGGCCTGATCTCGGGCGGCTTCTCGCTCGAGGCGCTCGAAGGCTATGACGGGCCGCAGATCGGCTTCGAACCGCCGGCGCATGACGAGGGCGTCACCGATCCGGCGCTGTCGGACGCCTCGCCGGTCGCGATCCCGAAGGCCAGCTCTTCGCCGCGCGATGCCGGGTTGCGGCCCGAGAGCATCGACGGCTCGACGCCTTCGGTCGCCGGCCCCTTGGCGCAATCCTCATCCACCCCGTCGACGACCCCGGACTCAAGGCTCGCCTCGGCAACGCCGCCGCCCGTCTCCACCGGGCCGGGAGCCGCGCCGCAGAGCCGTATCGCGAAGGCGACGCCCGGCCGCGGGCGCCTGCCGGGAGAAGGCGCGAACGAAGGCAAGCAGATCTACACCAGCCTGATCGCGCCCGAGAACATGGCGAAGGAACAGCGCTGCCTCGCCGAGGCGATCTATTTCGAGGCCCGCTCGGAGAGCGAGCAGGGCCGCGCCGCGGTGGCGCAGGTCGTGCTCAACCGGGTCAAGAGCGGGCTCTATCCCGACACGGTCTGCGGCACGGTCTACCAGAACCGTAACCGCCACCTCGCCTGCCAGTTCACCTTCGCCTGCGAAGGCAAGTCGCTGCGCATCACCGAGCCCGGCCCCTGGCGCGACGCGACCCGCATCGCCCGCGAGGTCTATGACGGCACGACCTATCTCGCCGATGTCGGCGCCTCGACCCATTACCATGCCGACTATGTCCGGCCGTATTGGGCACGCAAGCTGAAGAAGATGGACACGATCGGGCGGCACGTCTTCTACAAGCTGCGGCCGGGGCAGACTTGAGGCTGCTCAGATTGCCTGTCCCTCCCCAAGGTAACGCCGACTTAATCCTGGCGTAACGCCACCGACGCCTTGCGCCCTGTACGAACCTGCCGTTCGTCTTTCGGCCTTTCGGAATGGGCCGGGCGGCACACGGCACTCGAGAGCCGGGGCGAGCGCAGGCCAGATGCCTGCGGAGAGGGGGCGGTCCTGTGGGAGGGAGAGCCGCTCCCTCTCCATCTCTGCTTTCGCGGCGTTTACGGCTTGGGGGTTTTCCGGGCACCACCCGGTTGGCCAGTACTGATGATCGGTTTCCCGGACCGTTCGAATGACTGCAATTCCGGCAAGACCATTGCAACGGAGCTGAACCTTCCGGCCGCCGCCGCCATGGTTAATTTTACCTTGTTTTAGCGTTTACCTTGCGTTCATCAGTTCGGTCCGGCTTTTCTTGCCCCAACAACACGGCCGCAGTGCCGCGCAACGGGGCAGAGGTCAGACATGGCATCCAGGGTTCTCTCGCTTGGCGGCATTGCCGCCACCGCCCTCCTCGGGGCGCTCGGCTTCGCCGCTCCGGCCGCGGCCGGCGGCGGCTGCTACGGCTCGTCCTGCTACAAGCTGGTGACGACGCCGCCGGTCTACGGCACGGTCGAGGAAAGCTATGTCACCCGCCCCGAGCGGACCTTTTCCCGCGTCATCCCGGCCGAATACGACACCGTCGTCGAGAAGGTGATGGTCCAGCCCGAGCGCCGCATCGCGCGGCGCATCCCGGCCCAGTACCAGACCGTTTCCGAGAAGGTCCTGATCGCGCCGGCGACGCGCCGCTGGGAGGTCAGCCGCGACGCCTATGGCCAGACCACCGGCTGCTGGGTCGATGTCCCCGCGCAATACGGCTACCAGCAGCGCACCGTCGAGGTCTCTCCGGCCTCGGTTGAATACGACGTGGTACCAGCGGTCTACGGCCAGCGCAGCCGCCGCGTCATGGTCCGCGCCACGCAGGTCGTGCACGAGACGATCCCGGCCGAATATGCCACCCGCCAGCGCCAGGTCCTGGTCAGCCCCGGCTCCCAGCAATGGGCGCGGGCCCGCTACTGAGTTTCAGCGAACTTTCTACGTAGTCCTATTCATCACGGAAAATGCCACTCACGCCCCGGCTTCGGCCGGGGCTTTTTTGTGGCCTGGACGGGCGGGCGGCCCCGCCCCTCCCCCGCGTCATTCCAGCCGCAGCGAAGCGGCGCGCCGGAATCCATCACTGAGCTCCAGTGCCCTACGATGGCTTCCGGAGCTGCGCGGCTACGCTGCTTGTCCAGAATGACGGTTTGGATTTGTCCGAGTGCTGCGCCGCTCAGGCGAGCCCGCCGGTCAGCAGGATCAGCACGCCGACGCCGAGCGCGAAGGCGAGGATGCGGGCCGGAAAGGTGAAGAGCGAGCCCGGCGGCTGGCGCATCAAGAGGCTGACCGCGACCTCGACGATGCCGAGGCCCAGCAGCACGTAGACGAAGGGCGGGAACGTGCCCCCCTTCGCGATCCAGCCGGTATTGGCGGCGAGCGACGCCGCGGCGCCAAGCCCGACGCCTGCAGCGATGAAGAACTGCTCGGGCTTGGTGAAGCGCATCGGCGGCTCAGCGCCGGCGGAAGTTCTGCGGCCGCGGCGGCATCGGGCCGGGGCTCGCGGTCTTCTGGCGGAAGTTGATGCGACCCCGGTCGAGGTCGTAGGGCGACATCTCGACGACCACGCGGTCGCCGGCGATGGTGCGGATGCGGTTCTTCTTCATCTTGCCGGCCGCATAGGCCAGGATGACGTGGTCGTTGTCGAGCTTGACCCGGTAGTTTCCGTCCGGGAGCACCTCGACCACGGTGCCGTCGAATTCGAGAAGTTCTTCCTTCGCCATTCCCTGATCCTTCGTCTTCTCTTCGGCGCAAGGGTCGGAGCGGCAGCCTGCCGCGATCCGACCCGTCGGGCGCTCAGCGCGTCAGTTCGCGCGCCGCCTTGCGCCATTGGTGCGTCGTTGTTCCGTTCTTTGCTGCAAGAACGCGACGCCGCCAAGCCCTTCATTGGCCGAAGCCGCTTCTTTTCGTGCAACCGGCGCATCATTGCGCTGGGCCGGACGCTCGCCACGCGGCTGGTTCGGGCGCGGCGCATCGCTGCGCTGGCCGCCACCATTGCGGCCGCCGCCGTTGTGCCCGCCGCCATTGCCGGCCTTGGCGCCCTGGCGCTGGCCCTGATGCTGGCGCTGCCCATCGCCCCGGCCACCGCCGCCCTGCTGGCCACGGCCGCCACGGCCCTGGTTCTGCGGCGGCTTCTTCGGGGTGCGTCCGTCCCAATACGGCACTTCGCCGATCGGAGTGAGCGCGACCTTGGTCAGCTTCTCGATCGCCGCGAGATCGCCGCGCTCTTCCGGCGTGCAGAAGGCGATGGCGAGGCCCGAGGCGCCGGCGCGCGCCGTGCGGCCGATGCGGTGGACATAGGTCTCGGGCACGTTCGGCAGGTCGAAATTGACGACATGGCTGATGCCGTCGACATCGATGCCGCGCGCCGCGATGTCGGTCGCGACCAGGATGCGCAACTCGCCGTCGCGGAAGGCACCGAGAGCCCGCTCGCGCTGGCCCTGGCTCTTGTTGCCGTGGATCGCGGCCGACTTGATGCCGGACTGCTCGAGCTGGCGCACGACCTTGTCGGCACCGTGCTTGGTGCGGGTGAAGACGATGGCGCGCTCCATCTCGGGAACGCTCAGGGTCTTCGCCAGCAGAGCGGGCTTCTGGCCGGCTTCCGTGAAGATGACGCGCTGCTCGATCTTCTCGGCGGTGGTCGCGACCGGCGCGACCGCGACCTCGACCGGGTCGGTCAGATAAGCGGAAGCGATCTCGCGGATCGCCTTCGGCATGGTCGCCGAGAACAGCAGGGTCTGGCGCTGCTTCGGGATCAGCGTCGCGATCTTGCGCAGCGCATGGATGAAGCCGAGGTCGAGCATCTGGTCGGCCTCGTCGAGGACCAGGAACTCGATCTCGCGCAGCGACACGGCGCGCTGGTCGACGAGGTCGAGCAGGCGGCCGGGCGTGGCGACGAGGATGTCGACATGCTGGCCGAGCGCACGGATCTGCTTGCCTACGGGCACGCCGCCGAAGATCACGGTCGACTTCAGCGAGGTGAACTGGGCGTAGCCGCGGATATTGGCCTCGATCTGGGCCGAAAGCTCGCGCGTCGGCGACAGGATCAGCGCGCGCACCGAGCGCGGCTGCATGCGCCGCGGCTGGCCGAGCAGCCGGTGCAGCATCGGCAGCGAGAAGGCCGCCGTCTTGCCGGTACCGGTCTGGGCGGCGCCGAGCAGGTCACGGCCGTCGCGAATCGCAGGGATCGCCTGCGCCTGGATCGGCGTAGGCGTCTCATAACCTTCGGCCGCGAGCGCCTTGAGAAGGGGCTCGGCCAGGCCGAGGTCGGTGAATTTTGTCAAAACAGGTCTTTCCAGGACCGGTGAGCAAGGGGCGCACGTGGAGAACGGAAGCGCCGCGTCCTGCAATACTCGGTCTACGTATGAAGCTCTTTCCACCCGGCGAACCGCTAGCCACTGCGCCGGAGGATATCGTGTCGTGCGGGCCCTTGCCCGCCTAGGGGGAGCAGGCGGGCCCCAAGGACCCGCCCGCGATATCGGTCACTCAGGCGACGGCGAGGTTGCCGGCCGAGGACTTGCCGGTCTTGCGATCGGCGATCAGCTCGTAGGAGACGACCTGACCTTCGCGCAGCTCGCGCAGGCCGGCGCGCTCGACGGCGGAGATGTGGACGAAGATGTCCTGGCCGCCGTTCTCAGGGGTGATGAAACCGTAGCCCTTGGTGGCGTTGAACCACTTCACGGTGCCCTTGTTCATGGCATAATTCCTTACGTTTCAGATCCGCGTACCGTTGCGACCCGTCACTCGGCGCGCGGACGCCTCATCACGGACTTGTAGCGATGTGTGGTGGATCTGAATCGTGCCCGCCGACCGGATGACCCGCGCGGAGGATTGGCCAGAACCCGGCCGCATCTCGTCTTACGTGGGGCGAGGTAGCACGATTTGCAAGAATGGTCCAGCGAGGCCGGATTCCGGGCCAATCCGCCCCTTCCCGCCGCTCGGCGGGGCCGGATGCGGGGATCAGCCGATTTCGCGGACGAGGCCGACTAGCCCGCCGAGATCGACGAGCTTGCGAAAGCGCCGCTCGCCCGCCGGCTCCTCGGCATGCTCCAGCGCCCAGGTCAGCTCGTGCGGGACATGCGCGGCCCAGGAGCCGGCAGCCAGCGCCGGAACGATGTCGGACTTCAGCGAGTTGCCGACCATCAGCGCCCGCTCGGGACCGGTTCCGTGGCGGGCGAACAGCCGCTGATAGGTCGCGACGGTCTTGTCGCTGACGATCTCGACCGCGTCGAAGAAGTCGCCGAGGCCGGACTGGGCGAGCTTGCGCTCCTGATCGAAGAGATCGCCCTTGGTGATCAGCACGAGACGATAATCGCCGGCGAGCGCCGCCAATGTCTCGGCGGCATGCGGCAAGGTCTCGACGGGATGGGCCGCCATCTCGCGGCCGGCGGCGAGGATCTCGCCGATCACGGCGGACGAAACCTGGCCGCGCGTGACGTCGATCGCCGTCTCGATCATCGAGAGCGTGAAGCCCTTGATGCCGAAGCCGTAGAAACCAAGATTGCGCTTCTCGGCCTCGAGCAGCCTACCGGAGATCTCGGCCGCCGCGCCATGCTCGCCGAGCAGCGCGACGAAGCGGTCCTCGGTCAGCCGGAAGAACTGCTCGTTCTGCCAGAGCGTGTCGTCGGCATCGAAGCCGATGGTGGTGAGCGCTCTCGTCATGTCGCCCCTCCTTTCGCGGTGCCGATGCTCGCAGCCTCCGCCAGCAGGAGATCGGCGAGGCCGGGGAAGCGCACCTGCAGATCGGCCAGGCGCAACTGGTTGGTACGGCTGTTGCCGAGATCGACCTGCCGGATCAGCCCGGCCTCCCTCAGCACCCGGAAATGATGGGTGCGCGTCGCCTTGGTGACCGGCAGGTCGAAAGCGCTGCAATGGCGGATCTCGTCAGGCGCAGCTGCGAGCTTCAGCACGACCTGCCGGCGCAACGGATCGGCCAGCGCGGCGAAAACCGCGCCGAGCTCGATCTCGTCGACGGCTGGGTGGCCGTTCTCATCTGGCAACGTGTCAGCCTTTCCGGTCGGCGCGCGACAAGGTACGACTTGTATCGTACCTTACAATGTGCCCCATTGCGAGGATCATCTCTGGAGCGGAAGCGACATGACGACAAGCCGCAGCGTTGTTCTCGGAGCCTTCGGACCACCGAGCGCCCTTTCCGTCACGCGACTTGAGCTTCCGATGCCCGGGCCGGGCGAGGTCACGCTGCGCCAGACGGCGATCGGCTTCAACTTCATCGACGTCTATCAGCGCAAGGGCGTCTATCCACTGCCGCTGCCGACCGGCCTCGGCTTCGAGGCAGCGGGCGTGATCGAGGCCCTCGGCGAAGGAGTGAGTGGATGGTCGCCGGGCGAGCGGGTCGCCTACATGAATGCCGGCGTCGGCGCCTATGCCGACAGGCGCAACGTGCCGGCCGACAAGCTGGTCAGGCTCCCCGACAATGTCTCTGACGAGGCCGCCGCGACGCTGCTCTTCAAGGGCATGACCGCGCAGTACCTGCTGCGCAAGACGCACCGCGTCGAGCCCGGCGACCTGCTGCTCGTCCATTCGGCGGCCGGCGGCGTCGGCCAGATCCTGACGCGCTGGGCGACGGCCCTGGGCGCGACCGTCATCGGCACCACCGGCTCGCCGCAGAAGCGTGACGCGGCGCTGGCAGCAGGCTGCCAGGCGGTGATCGACCTCAACGACCCCGCCTGGCCGGAAGCCTTCATCGAGGCGGCCGGCGGCCGCAAGGCACGGGTCGTCTACGACGCGATCGGCAAGGACACGCTGATCCAGTCGCTCGACTGCGCGGCGCCCTTCGGCCTCGTCGTCAGCTACGGGGCGGCCTCCGGCAAGGCGCCGGCGATCGAGCCGGAACTGCTGAACAAGAAGGGCTGCCTGTTCCTGACGCGGCCTTCCATCTTCCCGCACAATGCCGACCCGGCGACCTTTCGAGCCAATGCCGCCGACTTCTTCGACGCGGTCGCGAAGGGCCATGTCGCCGTCGAGATCGGCGCGCGCTTTTCCCTCGACGACATCGTCGCGGTCCACGAGGCGGCGGAAGCGCGCCGGGTCAACGGCGCGATCCTGATCACGCCGTGATCCGGCTCTCACTTTTTGAGATAGAGACCGTTTTGCCGATCAGCTTGCGCTGCAAGCTGATCGGAACGGGCTCCGGCCTGCCTCAGGCGTCCTTGGCCTTGATCGCCCCAAGGGCCGCCTGCGCGGCAGCGAGGCGGGCGATCGGCACGCGGAAGGGCGAGCAGGAGACGTAGTCGAGGCCGACGCTCTCGCAGAAGCCGATCGAGGCCGGGTCGCCGCCATGCTCGCCGCAGATGCCGAGCTTGATGTCGGGACGCGACTTGCGGCCGCGCTCGACCGCGATCCTGACGAGCTCGCCGACGCCTTCCTGATCGATCGTCACGAAGGGATCGCTCGTCAGCAGGCCCCTCGCCGTATAGGAGCCGAGGAAGGACGAGGCATCGTCGCGGCTGATGCCGAGTGCCGTCTGCGTGAGATCGTTGGTGCCGAAGGAGAAGAACTCGGCGGTCCTTGCGATCTCCTCGGCGCGCAGCGCAGCACGCGGCAGCTCGATCATGGTGCCGACCTGATAGCTCAGGCTCGCCCCGGTCTCGGTACGCACCGCGGCCGCCATCGCGTCGATGCCGGCCTTGACCAGATCGAACTCCGGCGAGCCGATCACCAGCGGCACCATCACCTCCGGGATCACCGGCTTGCCGGTCTCCCGCGCCGCGATCACCGCGGCCTCGAAGATGGCGCGCGCCTGCATCTCGGCGATCTCGGGATAGGCCACGGCGAGGCGGACGCCGCGGAAGCCGAGCATCGGGTTGAACTCGTGCAGCTCGGCGGCGCGGCGCTTGAGCTTGTCGATGGTCGTGCCCATCGCGGCCGCGACCTCGGCGATCTCCTCGTCGCTATGCGGCAGGAACTCGTGCAGCGGCGGGTCGAGCAGGCGGATCGTCACCGGCAGGCCGTGCATGATGGTGAAGAGCTCGACGAAGTCCTGGCGCTGCATCGGCAGGAGCTTGGCGAGCGCGGCGCGCCGGCCGGCCTCTTCCTCGGACAGGATCATCTCGCGCATGGCGAGGATGCGGCCGGCGTCGAAGAACATGTGCTCGGTGCGGCAGAGGCCGATGCCTTCGGCGCCGAACTCGCGGGCGGTCCTGGCGTCGCGCGGTGTCTCGGCATTGGCGCGGACCTTCAGGCGCCGGACGTTGTCGGCCCAGCCCATCAGCGTCTTGAACTCCTCGGAGAACTCCGGCTGCTGCATCTTGACCTCGCCGAGCAGGACCTGGCCGGTCGAGCCGTCGATGGTGACGAAGTCGCCGGACTTCAGCGTGGTCGGGCCGACGCTCATCGTCGCCTTGGCGTAGTCGACGCGGATCTGGCCGGCGCCGGAGACGCAGGGCTTGCCCATGCCGCGCGCCACGACCGCCGCATGCGAGGTCATGCCGCCGCGTGTGGTCAGGATGCCCTCGGCGGCGTGCATGCCGTGGATGTCCTCAGGCGAGGTCTCGACCCGGACGAGGATGCATTTGCGCCCCGCCTTCTTCGCCGCCTCGGCGGCCTCGGAGGTGAAGACGATCTCGCCGGCGGCGGCACCGGGCGAAGCGGGCAGGCCGGTGGTCAGCACGCGGCGCTCGGCCTTGGCGTCGATGGTCGGGTGCAGGAGCTGGTCGAGCGCGCCGGGTTCGATGCGGCCGACAGCCTCCTTCTCGGTGATCAGGCCTTCGCGGGCGAGATCGACCGCGATGCGCAGCGCCGCCTTGGCGGTGCGCTTGCCGGAGCGGGTCTGCAGCATCCAGAGCTTGCCCTCCTGGATGGTGAATTCCATGTCCTGCATGTCGCGGTAGTGCTTTTCGAGGATGCCATAGATGCGGCAAAGCTCGGCATAGGCCTCCGGCATCGCCTTCTCCATCGAAGGCTTGTCGGAGCCCGCGGCGATCTTGGCGGCCTCGGTGATGTCCTGCGGGGTGCGGATGCCGGCGACGACGTCCTCGCCCTGGGCGTTGATCAGGAACTCGCCGTAAAGCTCGTTCTCGCCGGTCGAAGGGTTGCGGGTGAAGGCGACGCCGGTCGCCGAGGTCTCGCCCATATTGCCGAAGACCATCGACTGGACGTTGACGGCGGTGCCCCAGGCGGCGGGAATGTCGTTGAGCTCGCGATACTTGATGGCGCGGTTGTTCATCCAGGAGGAGAACACGGCGCCGACAGCGCCCCAGAGCTGCTTCTCCGGCTCCTGCGGGAACGCGCTGCCGAGCTCCTTCTGGACGATCGCCTTGTACTTGCCGACCAGGCTCTTCCAGTCATCGGCCGAGAGCTCGGTGTCGAGCTGGTAGCCCTTGCGCTCCTTGTAGTCCTCGAGCGCTTCCTCGAAATGGCCGTGATCGACGTCGAGCACGACGTTCGAATACATGGTGATGAAGCGGCGGTAGCTGTCCCAGGCGAAGCGGGCATCGCCCGAGGCCTGCGCCACCGCCTCGACCGTGACGTCGTTCAGGCCGAGATTGAGGACGGTGTCCATCATGCCCGGCATCGAGGCGCGCGCACCCGAGCGGACCGAGACGAGCAGCGGATTGGCAGGATCGCCGAAGGTCTTGCCGGTGAGCTTGCCCATGTCGGCGAGCGCAGCCTTGACCTGGCCGTCCAGCTCGGCCGGGAAAGTCTTGCCGTTGTCGTAGTACCAGGTGCAGACTTCGGTGGTGATGGTAAAGCCGGGCGGCACCGGCAGGGCCAGATTGCTCATCTCGGCGAGGTTTGCCCCCTTGCCGCCGAGCAGGTTCTTCATCCCTGCCTCTCCCTCGGCCTTGCCGTCGCCGAAGGTGTAGACCCACTTCTCGCCTGCCATAAGCCCAGCCTCTTCCGAGTTTGTCGCCGCGATCAACGTCGGCGCGCCCGCATGGTTTCGAGTCCGCGGAGCCTGCCTGTGCAGCGCCCACGCGCGGGGTGGTCATGCCCAAAAGCGGATGAACAATCAATGAGTGCGGCAGGGCGCCCGCGCACCTTTCGCTGCGCCGGGGCAGCCAGCAGCACCGCAAAGCATGCCAGGAAAATGCCGGAGCCCGGCGCGATATCCTTTGCGAGGCGATCCTGCCGATCGCTCGCCGGGACAAAGGCCCCGCGGCCCTCCATCGAGGCTCCCAGGCTCAACCCCGGCCAGCCTTCCTGGCGCGCGCCGCCGCGGGCCAGCGCAGCGGCCAGTTGACGAGACGCGCGACGATCTCGTCCTCGCCGACCTCGTCCTCATTGGCGTGGACCTTGCCGCGCACCGAGACCCCGGCTTCGACCACGGTCTGCGGATCGCCCGAGACCAGCGGATGCCACCAGGGCAGATCCTTGCCCTCCCCGATCAGGCGATAGGCACAGGTCGGCGGCAGCCAGGAAAGGGTGCGCACCGCCTCCGGCGTCAGCGTCACGCAATCCGGCACGGTCTGCGAGCGGTTCTCGTAGTCGCGGCAGCGACAGGTCCCGGCGTCGAACAGGCGGCAGCCGATATCGGTCGCCAGGATGCGGCCGGTATCTTCGTCCTCGAGCTTGACCAGGCAGCAGCGTCCGCAACCGTCGCAGAGCGATTCCCACTCCGCCTCGGTCATCTCCTCGAGGGATTTCGACCGCCAGAAGGGCGGGCTCTCGATCGGGTCTGCGGCCATGCCCGCTTATGCCCCGTCGCGGGCGCGGAGGAAAGCTCGCGAACGCCGGCGCAGCGCCCCGTAACGACCTTCCCGCAATCAACAGATTTGATTGATTCTAATCTTTATTTAGAATGATTAAAATCTATGATAATTGACCGAATACTATTGCCCTTCTATTTGAGCCCTAGCTTTCCTCCTGCAAGAGCTCTCCGATGCTGACGAAACGGGCCTTCCTGCGCGCATTCGCCGCTGCCGGCGTCCTGGCTGCCGCCATACTGCCCGCCGCCGCCGAGAAGATCACCGTCACCGACATCATCGGCCGCAAGGTCGAGGTCGAGGCGCCGGTGCGCAAGATCATCCTCGGCGAGGGCCGGCAGATGTATTTCGTCGCCGCGCTCGACAAGGACGACCCGTTCAAGCGCGTCGTCGGCTGGCGCGACGATCTCGGCAAGGCCGACCCCGAGAACTACAAGGCCTATCTCGCGCGCTACCCGCAGATCGCCAAGCTGCCGACCTTCGGCGGCATGAAGGAAGGTGCCTTCGACGTCGAGCAGGCGATCGCCCTGAAGCCCGACGTGCTTTTCATGAACATCGAGGCCAAGGTCGCCAGCGACGAGGCCAAGCTGGTCGAGAAACTGGCCTCCGTCGGGATCCCCGTGGTCTATGTCGACTTCCGCGAGAAGCCCTTCGAGCACACTGAGCCGTCGATGCGCCTGATCGGCAAGCTGTTCGGCAAGGAGCAGGTCGCAGAGGATTTCATAAAGTACCGCGCCGAGCAGATCGCGCTGGTCACCGACCGGCTCGCCAAGGCGGGCGATCTCAAGCGCCCGCTCGTCATGGTCGAGCGCGCCGGCGGCTACTCCGACGATTGCTGCATGTCCTTCGGCAACGAGAATTTCGGCAAGATGGTCGAGTTCGCCGGCGGCCGTAACCTGGCGACGCCGCTGATCCCCGGCACCTTCGGCACGATCAACCCGGAGCGCATCGTCGCCGACAATCCCGACATCGTGATCGTCACCGGCAGCAGCTGGGACGGCTACGTCCCGGGCGGCAACTGGGTCGGCCTCGGCGCCGGTGCCGACATGACCGAAGCGCGCCGCAAGCTCGCCAATCTGATGAAGCGCCCCGCCTTTGCGCAGACCGCGGCGGTGAAGAACGGCCGCGTCCACGGCATCTGGCACCAGTTCTACAACAGCCCCTACCAGTTCGTGGCGATCCAGCAGATCGCGAAATGGCAGCATCCGGAGCTGTTCAAGGACGTCGATCCCGACGCGACCATGAAGGTGCTGCACGAGCGCTTCCTGCCCCTGCCCTACGAGCCCGGCCTGTGGGTCTCGCTCGAGGCCGCCAAGTGAGCCTGACGCCGGCCCTGATGGAGAAGGCCGCGACCCAGCCGGCGGCAGCGGAAGGGCGCGACGCCTATCGGGCGCTCGCCTTTCGCCGCAAGCTGATGCTCGCCGGTTTCGCCGCCGTCCTGCTGCTCTGCTTCCTCGTCGACCTGATGCTGGGGCCAGCCCGCTACAGCATGGGCCAGGTCGTCGACGCCCTGCTTTCGCCGGCGACCGCGCCGGCCGCGGTGCGGGTGGTGATCTGGGACATCCGGTTGCCGGTCGCGCTGATGGCGGTGGTCACCGGTGCAGCGCTCGCCATCGCCGGCGCGCAGATGCAGACCGTGCTCAACAACCCGCTGGCCAGCCCGTTCACGCTCGGCATCTCCGGGGCCGCGAGCTTCGGGGCGGCGCTGGCGCTGGTCTTCGGCGTCGCGATCGTGCCCTTCGCCATCGACTATGTCGTGCCGCTCAACGCCTTCATCATGGCGATGGGCGCCTCGCTGCTGATCCACATGCTGAGCCAGCGCCGCGACGTCACCACCGAGACGGTGGTGCTGCTCGGCATCGCGCTCGTCTTCACCTTCAACGCCCTGCTGGCGCTGCTGCAGTTCTTCGCCTCCGAGCAGGCGCTGGGCGCGGTGGTGTTCTGGATGATGGGCTCGCTGACCAAGGCGAGCTGGCACAAGCTCGCAATCACCTCCGCCGTTCTGCTGTTCTGCCTGCCGCTCTTCGCCCGCCGCGCCTGGGCCCTGACCACGCTCCGCCTCGGCGACGAGAAGGCGGCGAGCTTCGGCATCGACGTCAAGCGGCTGCGGCTGGAGACGATGCTGCTCGTCGCGCTGCTCGCCTCGGTGCCGGTCGCCTTCGTCGGCACGATCGGCTTCATCGGCCTCGTCGGCCCGCATATCGCGCGGATGCTGATCGGCGAGGACCAGCGCTTCTTCCTGCCGGCCTCGGCGCTGGCAGGCGCCGCCCTGCTCTCCGCCTCCTCGGTGGTCAGCAAGTCGCTGATCCCCGGGCTGATCTTCCCGATCAGCGTCGTCACCGCCCTGGTCGGCGTGCCGTTCTTCTTCAGCCTGATCCTGACCAGCCGGAGGCGCTCATGGTGAAGCGGCTCGCCCTCAGCGAAGTCGGCGTCGCCTATGGCAAGCGCCAGATCCTCACCGGCATCAGCACGCCCGACCTGCTCGGCGGCGAGGTCGTCGCGGTGATCGGGCCCAATGCCGCCGGCAAATCGAGCCTGTTCCGCCGCATCGCCGGCATGGCGTCGGGCGCCGGCACGGTCGAGATCGTCAGCAGCGCCGGCAAGGCGCCGTGCTACCTGCCGCAGGACACAGCGGTGAACGCGGTGCTGACCGTCTACGAATCGATCCTGCTCGCCCGCAAGCAGGGCGGCTCCTGGGGTGTCGGCGACGAGGAGCTCGCCGCGATCGACCAGGCGCTTCACGATCTCGATATCGCCGAGCTCGCCTTCCGAGGGCTCGGCGAGCTCTCCGGCGGCCAGCGCCAGCTCGTCTCGATCGCCCAGACGCTGGTGCGCCGGCCGGAGATCATGCTGCTCGACGAGCCGACCAGCGCGCTCGACCTGCATCGCCAGTTCGAGGTTCTGAGCCTCGTCGCCCGCCTCGCCCGCGAGAAGAAGATCTGCGTGCTGATCGCGATCCACGACCTCAACCAGGCCCTGCGCATCGCCGACAAGGTGATGGTGCTGGCGAAGGGCCGCCTCGTCGCGCTCGGGCCGCCGCGCGAAATCATCACCCCGGCGCTGCTCGAAGAGGTCTATGGTGTCGTCGCCCGGGTCGAGACCGGCGACGGCGAAGCGCCCTTCGTCGTGGTCCAGGGATCGGCCCGCAAGGCGAGCCAGCGGGCAAGGCCGGAGCTTGCCGCCCTCTGAGGTCCATGCTTTCACGTCCGCCAACCTTTCGAAGCGACGCAAGCCGATGCCAGACACCAACGCTTCCAGCCCCGGCGCCAACTACTCGCTGAAGGAAGAGATCCGCGCCTACTGGTCGAGCCGCGCTCAGACCTTCGACCAGCAGGTCGGCCATGCGATCAAGTCGGATGCCGAGCTCGCCGCCTTCCAGCGCCTGCTGCGCCAGGCCTTCGGCTCCGCCCCGCTAGAAGTGCTCGACCTCGCCTGCGGCACCGGCGAGATCACCCGGAGCCTGCTCTCGCTCGGCCACAAGGTGACGGCGATCGACTTCTCCGAGGACATGCTCGCCCGTGCCCGCGCCAAGCATGGCGACAAAGCGAAGATTCTGGCCGGCGACGCCGAACGCCTGCTCGACGACGACGAGAGCTATGACGCGTTGGTGACGCGGCATCTGGTCTGGACCCTGACCGATCCTGAAGCCGCCTTCGCCGAATGGTTCAGGGTGCTGCGCCCCGGCGGCAAGCTCCTGGTGATCGACGGCGACTGGATCAACCGCTCCTGGCTCCAGAACCTGATCAACCGCAGCGCGAGCTGGCTGCGCGAGCGCACCGGCGCCGCCGCCCATACGGCCGACCGGGAGGCCTTCGACTCGATCACCCGGCGCTTCTTCTTCCGCGACGGGCTGAGCTATGAGCGCCTCGGCGCCATGCTGCGCGAGGCCGGCTTCGCCCGGATCGAGTCAGCCGACTACCGGCAGGTGGTGCGGGCGCAGCAGCGCAGTGCCGCCCTGCACGACGCCTTGCGGCTGGTTTCCTCGACCCGCTTCGCGCTGGTGGCGACGAAGGCCTGAAGCGCCAGAAATGGCACGATAGGCGGGTCAATTCTGTACCGAAACGAGACGCGCGCGCTGGCCTGAAACCTGCTGGTGACCACAGGCCGCGCAAGCCTCTTCCGTCAGGGGCCGGCAAGGCTTATCTCGGTAAGCTGGGCCGGGCATCTGCACCTGGTCCAGGGACGCCGCGGGCCTGACCCGCGGCATTCTGAAGGTGGCCCGGTCCGTGATCGAGTTCAGGAAGGCGCGCTGGACGACCCGCCTGAAGCGCTCGGCGCTGGCCGCAGACTCATGGCTCGACGACTCGCTCTATGCCGCCGGCCGGCGCGCGGGCGAGCTCTACGAGCGCATCCGCAGCGCCACCGACCGCCTCACCGTCAGCGGACCGAAACGCCTCGCCACCGAACTCGTCAGCGAGGGCCTGAATGTCGGCATCGCCGGCTCGATCGTCATGCTCCTGCTCGCGATCCCGGCCTTTCGCGAGGGCCGCGAGGATGCGCTGAAAAACCAAGTCTTCGCAGTCACTTTCCTTGACCGCTACGGCTCCGAGATCGGCCACCGCGGCGCAAGGCACGACGACTCGCTGAAGCTGGAAGAGCTGCCGGACCATCTGATCAAGGCGGTGCTCGCCACCGAGGACCGGCGCTTCTACGACCATTTCGGCATCGACATCTTCGGCACTTTCCGGGCGCTCACCGTCAATGCGCGCGCTTCGGGCGTCGTGCAGGGCGGCTCGTCGATCACCCAGCAGCTCGCCAAGAACCTCTTCCTCAGCAATGAGCGCTCGCTCGACCGCAAGATCAAGGAAGCCTTCCTCTCGATCTGGCTCGAATACCGGCTGACCAAGAACGAGATCCTGAAGCTCTATCTCGACCGCGCCTATATGGGCGGCGGAACCTTCGGCGTCGCGGCCGCGGCGGAGTACTATTTCGGCAAATCGGCCAAGGACGTCACGGTCGCCGAGGCCGCCATGCTCGCCGGCCTGTTCAAGGCGCCGACCAAATTCGCCCCCCATGTCAATTTGCCGGCGGCGCGCGCCCGCGCCAACGACGTGCTCGGCGCGATGGTCGATGCCGGCTTCATGACGGCCGGGCAGATCGATTCCGCCCGGCGCAACCCGGCCAAGCCGATCGACCGGCGCCGTGACGCCAGCCCCGACTACTATCTCGACTGGGCCTTCGACGAGGTGCGCAAGCTCGCCGAGGACGGCAAGATCGGCCCCGAGCGCGTACTCACGGTGAAGACCCCGCACGATCCGGCGATCCAGAAGCGCGCCGACGAGGCGGTGGAGAGCATCCTGCGCCAGCACGGCCAGGCCTACCGGGCCCGGCAGGCTGCGACGGTGATCATGGATCCGGACGGGGCGGTGCGCGCGATCGTCGGTGGGCGCGACTATGGCGCGAGCCAGTTCAACCGCGCGACCTCGAGCCTGCGCCAGCCCGGTTCCTCGTTCAAACCCTATGTCTACGCTGCGGCGATGAGCGCCGGTCTCTACAAGCCGACCACGATCGTCACCGACCGGCCGGTCTGCATCGGCAACTGGTGCCCTAACAATTACGGGCGTTCCTATTCCGGCTCGATGCCGCTGACGGTCGCGCTCGCCAAGTCGATCAACACGATCCCGGTGCAGATGTCGATCGCGATCGGCCGGGCGACCGGCGAGACGCATGAGGCGCGCGCGGCGCGCATCGGCCGCAACAAGATCGTCGAGACCGCCCGCGCCATGGGCCTGACGACGCCGCTGACCGACACGGTCTCGCTGCCGATCGGCGCCGCCGAGGTCACCGTGATCGACCAGGCCGCCGCGTTCTCGGTCTTCGCCAATGGCGGCAAGCGGGCCAAGCCCTATGCCGCCTTCGAGATCCGCAATTCGCTCGGCGACGAGATCTACCGCCACGACCGCGACGAGCCGCCTCCGGCCCAGGTGCTGAGCGCACAGGTGGCAATGGAGATGAACCAGATGCTCTCGACCGTGCCGACTGCCGGTACCGGCCGGCGCGCGGCGCTCGACGGCGTGATCAGCGCCGGCAAGACCGGGACGACCAATGGCTACAAGGACGCCTGGTATGTCGGCTACACCGGCAATCTCGTCGGCGCCGTCTGGTTCGGCAACGACGATTCCTCCGAGACCAACAACATGACCGGCGGCTCGCTGCCGGCGATGGTCTGGAAGGAGATCATGGCGTTCGCCCATCAGGGCATCGAGATCAAGCCGATCCCGGGCGTCGCGCCGCCGGCGGCGGACAAGGCGACCGTGGCGAAGAACACCGGCCCGGTGCAGCCGAGCGCCGGCGCCAATGCCGGCCACATGCCGCGCAAATCCTTCGAGGTGCTGTCGTCGGTCGGGGCGATGTTCAAGGCGGTCGAGGCGCCGCGGGCGGCCCGGACGTCGGTCCAGGCCGGCATCGGCGAATTGCCGGCCGGGCCGAGCCTGACGCGCTTCCGCTGAGCCGTGCCGGCCGGCCTCGGCAGATTGCGCTTCTTCCGCGCCGTCCGGCGCTCTAGACTCGGCGCGTCGCCCCAACCCGTCGAAGGGAGCTGCCCTCCGCATCATGCGCGTCCTCGAACTCGCCTATGTGATAGCGCTCGGCGCCGGGCTGGGGCTGGCTTCGGCGCATTACGCCGTGGCCGAACGGCCCATCGTCGGCCGGGCGCAGATCGGCGCCTGGACCACCTGGCCGAAGAGCGGCGCGCGCGACACCGATCCCTATATGCGGGCCTATCTGGCGCGTGGCGTCCACCTGCCGCTCGGCGCCGGCGAAGGGCTGCAGCTCATCGCCGAGCGCGACGATGCCGGGCAGCCGCTCGACGGCCGCTGCCGCTATAGCGTCACGGGGCTCACCCCCCCTGCCCGCGGCTGGTCGCTTGCCATCGCCGACCCGGCGCGCCGCCCGCTCCAGCTCGCGGTCGCCCGCGAGAGCTTCAGCGATGCCGAGCTGGTTCGCAACGAGCGCGGCGGGCTGAGGATCATCGCCGCCGCAACGCCCGAGGCCGGAAACTGGCTGCCGCTGCCGCCTTCCGGGCGCTTCCAGTTCAGGTTGCGGCTCTACGACACGCCGATCTCCAGCCATGCCGGCGAACTGCGACCGGAAGCCCTGCCCCGGATCAGCCGGGTGGATTGCCGATGAGCGCGCTCGACGATCCGCGGGATCTGCATGGCGCCCCTGCCGCGAAGCCGGCCATGGCATCGGCCACCGGCTGGCCGCGCCTGCTTGGCCGAGGTCTGCGCCGCCTCGTCCTGCTGACCATGATGGGGCTGGTCCTCGCCGGCATCGTCCACATTCTCGCGGTGCTGCTGATCCCGGTGCTGGCCGAACGCGATGCCGCCTCCGTCTATGCCGCACTGGGCGACGAGGGCCATGCCGAGCTGGTGACGCCGGCACCGGCAGGGCTGCCTGGCCTGGCGGAGCCCGACCCGAACAGCGTCAGCGCCGTCTGCGGCTTCGATCTCAGCACAGGCCCCGTGCGCGTTTCGGCCCAGACGGGGGCGCTGCCGCTCGGCCTGACGCTGCATCGCCGTGGCGGCGGCGTCGCTTATGCGATCACCGACCGGGCGGCGATCCGCGGCGTGCTCGAATTCGTGGTGATGACGCAGGAGCAACTCGACGAGCACTTGGCCCAGGACGAGGAAGGCGAAACCTCGCGCGAGCTGCGTGTCGTCGCCCCCGCGCCGCAGGGGCTGATCGTCGCCCGCGTCATGCTGCGCCGTGCCGTTGATCGCGGCGAGGCCGAAGCCCTCGCGACGAGCGTCGCCTGCACGAGCGCGGATTAGCCCTTGTAGGAGACCGGGCGGTCGGCCCTTGGCGCGCCCTCGCCGCGGAACACGCCGATCAGCGGCAGCTTGCAGACCTGTTCGAGCTCGGCCTCCAGGCCCATGATCGCGCGCTCTGCCCTGACGGCCTCGCGCGAGGGCATCTCGACCACGAGATTGTCGAGGGCATAGCGATAGCTGGACACGCGAAAGCGCAGGCGCTCGCAGACCCAGAGGATCAGCCCCTCGTTCTCCATCACGCGCGCCTGCGCGGGGTCGCGGTTTTCCACCGGGACACGAGGCGAAGCCTCGAGGGTGCGCAGCCGTGCGCGGTCCGCGTTGACGACCCGGACCGCATTGGCGCGGAACGGCCCGAGCAGCGCGCGATCGGCGTTGGCATCCTCGGCGAGACGATTATAGCGCGAGGCCTGCGAGGCAAAGGAGCCGGAAGTCAGCGCCCGCTGATAATCCGATACGGCGCTCGACTGCGCCTCTGCCGGGAGGATACGGGCATGGGCGAGCGCCGAGACCTGGCTTTCGAAGGTGCTGAGCTCATGCGCCGGCATCACCAGCCGCCAGGCGCGGGCCCGCATCTGCTGCTCGTCATCGGTCAGATGGAACCAGGATGAAGCCTCGCCGCGCAGGCGCGCCGACCACTCGCCCATGGCGGGCGCGAACTGGTCGCTGAAGATGCTGGGGCGGGGTCGGCCGAGATCGCCGGTCGTGCAAGCGGCGAGAAGAAGGCTGGACAGGATCGCCGGGAGGGCGAGGAGCTTCACCCTGGCCGCCTGCGGCGGGCGTCACGGCTCGCGCCCCCGGCCGGCCGCGGCCTGCGCTGCCGCTTGGCCGCAGGAGGCTCGGGCTGGCGTTCATAGCGAACCCCGGTGAAGAACAGGATCTGCGCCGGCGCTGCGTCGGCCGCGGCGGCTGCGGATCTGGCGAAGCGCCTGCGCGGCGCGAAAGGAATGACGTCGGCCATGATGCGCCTCCCTTGTTGGCGCCTGCGGGAAAATCGCAAACTTCGTCCGTCTCTGACCTGGAAGCACGAAGCGGGATTCATGCCAAACCGGCTCCCGCCGCACGCAGCCTGTCCTCAGGCGCTCCGGGTCAGGCAATCTGCGCGACGTCGGCACGCCATCCTCTCCAACATCAGGCCCTGTCATGGTTAACGCAGTGCTAACGCATCGGGGATAATTTTGCGGGAATCGAATTATTTTCTCCGCGAGCCCGCCAATGCCTTCCCGAATCGCCGCCGATCTCGCGCAGCTCGCCCGCCTCGCCAGCGATGGCGGGTTGGATCTGCGACAGGTCGCGTTGCGGGTGAAGGCCGATCTCCTGCTCTCGACCGCCAACCCGCCGGCGGAAGACATGGAGGCCTTCCGCGAAATGGCTGCGACGCTGATTCCGATCGTCGACGAATCGACCGCGCTGGTGCTGGCCCGCAAGCTCGCCGGCTGGCGCCACACGCCACCGGAGATCCTGGCCGCCTTGCAAGCACGCGGCGGCGAGGTGCTGGCGGCGCTGATCAGACGCGGCATGCCGCTCTCGCCTGCCGAGATCGAGGACATCGCCGTCGAGGGAGATCCTGCCGCGCAGCTCGCATTGGCGGGGCGCGCCGGGCTCACGGCAGCGGCGAGCACGCTGCTCGCCGGCCACCCGGATTCCGCCGTCGCCCTGGTGCTTGCCGGCAATGCCGCCTCGGTGCTGCCGCGCGCGGCGCTCGACGTGTTGCTGGCGCGGGCGGCTGCGCTGCCGGCGCTCGGCCTGCACCTCCTCGCGCGCGACGATCTGCCGGTCGCTGAGCTCTCGCCGCTCTTCCTCCAGGCCAGCCTCGACAAGCGGCTGGCGATGATCGAGGCCGCGACCGCGCATGAGGCCCTCGCCCCCTCGCCGCGCCGTCCGTCGATCAGCGCCGAGCAGTTCCAGGGCCTCGTCGCGACAGCGCTGGTCGACCGGCAAGGCGCCTTCGAAGCCCTGGCCGACATCTTCGGCGCCGGCGCAGAGTTCGCGCGCGCGATTGCCGAGGATCACTCGCGCCAGCTTGCGGCCCTGACCCTCGTCGGCTGCGGCGCCAGCCCGGAAGAGGCGACACGCTTCCTGATCGGCCTCGGCGACGACACTGCCCTGTCGGTCCAGCGCATCTTCGCCCTGGCGGACCTGATGCGCCTGCTCACGCCCGCGACGGCACGGCGGCTCGCCTTGCAGATCGGCCGGCTCTCGGAAAATGCCGGCTTCCGCCCGAACCTGCAGCCGGCGATGGACCCGAGCGGAACCCCCGTCAGGGCCGGCGCGGAACGGCCCGCAGCGCGGAGCAACGTGCAGGAAGTGCTGCGCCGGCTCGGCGGCAAGACGGGCTAGTCGACCAGTTGCAGCCTGGGATCGCCGGCCCGGTTCTCGATCTCGA
This sequence comes from Allobosea rubneri, assembly GCF_032464875.1. Classification (NCBI taxonomy): domain Bacteria; kingdom Pseudomonadati; phylum Pseudomonadota; class Alphaproteobacteria; order Hyphomicrobiales; family Alloboseaceae; genus Allobosea; species Allobosea rubneri. The sequence goes on along the minus strand of NZ_JAWDID010000006.1, from coordinate 498 downwards.
CGAGCCAGAGGTCGCCGTCGAAGCGGACCTCCCGCGCCACACGATCCTCAATTGTCAGCGGGTCGGCCTCGAGCAGGCGCTGGAAGCGGCGCCCGCCATCGTCATCGGCGAGCGCCTGCGGCGCCGGGCCATAGAGCACGGCGGTACCGTCCAACCGGTCGAGCTTGACGAAGATCGCTCCGGCCTCGCTGGCGCCGCGACGGCGCAGCACCGCGACGAGGCCATCAAGCGCCGCTTGCCTGAGATAGGCCGACACCCAGAAATCGCTGGTCAGGCGTGCCAACCGTTCTGCTCCGTGCCGCGTCCTGGTTCGGTTCTCAGCGCGACGCGGCGTTGGCGCGCGCCGTCGCCGAACCGCGGATATCCGCCGGCGGGCGCAGATCGGCGCCGTTGATCAGATCGGCGATCGGGTCGCGCGACGGTGCCGGGCGCGCGGCCGGAGCCGGCTGGGCCGACCGCGGCGCAGGCGCAGGTGCGGGCGCCACGGCGGCCGGCGGA